>JAFQHT010000122.1 GCA_017397825.1 Bacillota bacterium
GCACAGGGTATTTTCGTAAACTTCAGAAACGTTCAGAGAACAGCAAGAAAGAAAGTACCTTTCGGTATCGCTCAGATCGGTAAGTCTTTCAGAAACGAAATCACTCCAGGTAACTTTACTTTCAGAACAAGAGAATTCGAACAGATGGAACTTGAATTCTTCTGCAAGCCTGGTACAGACCTTGAATGGTTTGCATACTGGAAAGAATACTGCGTGAACTTCTTAAAGAGCCTTAACATGAACATGGATAAGCTGAGAACAAGAGATCACGAACAGGAAGAACTTTCCCACTACTCCAATGCAACTACTGACATCGAATACCTCTTCCCATTCGGATGGGGCGAACTCTGGGGTATCGCTGACAGAACAGACTTCGACCTTACTCAGCACATCAACACTTCCGGTCAGGATCTGAGCTATGTTGATTCTGAAACAGGCGAAAAATACGTTCCATACGTAATCGAACCATCACTTGGTGCAGACAGAGTTGCTCTGGCTTTCCTTGTTGACGCATACACAGAAGAAGTTTTAACTGACGCAAACGGTAAAGAAGACGTGAGAACAGTTATGAAGTTCCACCCTGCACTCGCACCTTTCAAGGCAGCAGTACTTCCTCTCGCAAAGAAATTATCCCACGTTGCAGAGCCTATCCACGAAGAACTTTCCAAGTACTTCATGGTTGACTACGATGCAGCAGGTTCAATCGGTAAGAGATACAGAAGAGAAGACGAAATCGGTACTCCATTCTGCATCTGCGTAGACTTCGACACAGAAGTTGACGGCTGCGTAACAGTACGTGACAGAGACACTATGGAACAGGTAAGAATCCCTGTAACAGAAGTCCGCGCATATATCGAAGAAAGACTGGCATTCTAAACAGTCTGCCGGATTTAAGAGGTAAAATAATGACCAAATTCGTTTACTCCTTTAACGAGGGCTCCAGAGACATGAAACAGCTGCTTGGCACAAAAGGAGCGAATCTTGCGGAAATGACCGGTATCGGTCTTCCCGTACCATTTGGATTTACCATAACCACTCAGGTCTGCAACCGCTATTACGAAGAAAACGGAAATATCGGAAGCGACATTGAGGAAGCAATTTTTGAAAAGATTGAAGAACTACAGCAAGTAACAGGGAAGGTTTTCGGCGATGCCGGAAACCCTCTCCTTGTTTCGGTGCGTTCAGGTGCCGCGGCCACCATGCCTGGCATGATGGACACAGTTCTCAATCTTGGACTCAATGATAATACAGCAGAAGGACTGGCGGCTCTCACTGGAAGCCGCCGTTTCGCACTGGACAGTTATCGCAGATTTCTGGCCATGTTCGGTGATGTGGTGCTGTCAATTCCTAAGTCGGAGTTTGAAAAAGTTTTTGATGGACGCAAGGAAGCAAAGAATGCTTCTTTTGATGTGGATCTGGATGAGACCGACCTTGAATATATTATTGGCGGCTATAAAGAAATCATCAGAAACTTTACCGGCAGTGAATTTCCTCAGGATCCGAAAGTCCAGCTGATGGAAGCAGTAAAGGCGGTGTTCCGCTCCTGGAACAGCGACCGTGCAGTGCTCTACCGTAAACTGCAGAAAATCCCTGCAGATGTGGGAACTGCTGTGAATGTACAGGCTATGGTATTCGGAAATATGGGCGAAAAGTCAGGCACGGGCGTGGCATTCACCCGTGACCCGTCCACCGGAGAAAAGAAACTTTACGGAGAATTCCTTGTAAATGCCCAGGGGGAAGATGTGGTGGCAGGAGTCAGAACACCGCTGAACATTGATAAAATGGCAGAAGCCTTCCCTGAAAATTACAAAGGCCTGGTAAGAATCGCTGAACTTCTTGAAAAACACTACAAAGATGTTCAGGACATGGAGTTCACCATTGAAAACGGAAAACTATACATGCTTCAGACAAGAAACGGCAAGCGCACGGCTCAGGCCGCAATTAAGACTGCCGTTGATATGGCTGAGGAAGGTTTAATCGATAAAGCCACTGCAATCACAAGGGTTGCACCGGAGCAGATTGACCAGATCCTCCATCCGACTTTTGATGCAATGGCACTTAAAAAAATAAGACCTGTGGCTAAAGGCCTGCCTGCTTCGCCGGGAGCAGCCTGCGGAAAGATTTACTTCACCGCAGAAGATGCAGTAGCAGCAGCAGAGTCGGGAGAAACCGTTATCCTCGTAAGAGATGAAACTTCTCCTGAAGACCTGGCCGGAATGGTTGCAGCCTGCGGAATCCTTACCGCCAGAGGCGGCATGACATCCCATGCGGCAGTGGTTGCCCGTGGAATGGGCAAATGCTGCGTGGCAGGATGCAGCAGCATCAGCGTCAGCGCCGGGGCGCGGACGCTTGCCACTGCCTGGGGCAGGACTTTCCGTCAGGGAGATTATATTTCTATAGATGGAAATACAGGTTTTGTTTATGAAGGCATACTGACAACTGTAATGCCGGTTGTTTCAGATAATTTCAACAAACTGATGAGTTGGGCTGATGAACTCCGCGAGCTTAAGGTGCGTGCCAATGCTGACAGTGCGGCAGATGCCCGGCTGGCACTGGAATTCGGCGCTGACGGAATAGGGCTTTGCAGGACTGAGCGCATGCTTTACAATGAAAAAAGAATGGTCACACTGAAAAGGCTGATTTTATCCGAGGATGAAGAAGAAAAATCAGCTGCACTGGCGGATATGAAGGCTTTCCAGAAGCAGGATCTGAAAGAACTGTTCAAAGTTATGGGTGAACGCCCGGTAACTGTCAGACTTCTTGACCTGTTGCTGAGCAAGGTACTGCCTTACTCACGTGAGACCAATCCTCTCCTTGGCCACCGTGGCTGCCGTCTTGCAATCACTGATCCTGAAATCACTGTGATGCAGACTGAAGCCATAATCGGTGCTGCACTGGAAGTAAAAGGCGAAACCGGTGTGGAAATTGTTCCGGAAATCATGATTCCGCTCATAAGCTCTGCGGCTGAACTGTCTGTTGTAAAAAAGACTGTCAGAGAGACTGCAGACCGGCTGATTGAACAGTCTGACATTTCTATGGATTACTTAATAGGTACGATGATTGAAACTCCGCGTGCTGCACTTACGGCAGACGAAATCGCAGCAGTTTCTGATTTTATATCCTTCGGCACCAATGACCTTACACAGATGACCTATGGTATTTCTCACGACGATGGGGGAAGACTGGTCAGCGAGTACGTGCGCAGAGAAATCATGCCGGTGGACCCATTTGCGTCTCTTGATATGGCCGGCGTAGGAAAACTCATAAAGATGGCCTGCGATCTGGGCCGCCAGTCCAGAGCCCGCATAAAAACGGGCCTTTGCGGCGAACACGGCGGAGATCCTGCAACTATTGAATTCTGCCACAATCTGGACATGGGCTACGTTTCATGTTCACCTTACCGTATCCCTGCGGCAAGACTTGCAGCTGCACAGGCGGCAGTCCGCAGCCAGGGCCAAGACTAATAAACTGGAGGAAAGAAAATGTTTTCACTTTGGGGCACAACCTGGGGCAACATTTTAATGACATTTTTAATATCTATGGTGCCGGTGCTTGAGCTCCGCGGTGCAATCCCGCTGGCAGTGGCAGCGGGCCTTGACATCAGGGTGGCCCTTGCCGTTGCAATTGTGGGCAATTTGGTTCCCGTGCCATTTATTATTATTTTCATCCGCAAAATCTTTAAATGGATGCAGGCTAAGAGCCAGTGGCTTGCAGACATTGTTCATCGCATGGAGGCCAAGGCTGATGCAAAAAAAGAACAGGTGCTGCGTTATGAATTCTGGGGACTGATGATTCTGGTAGCAATCCCGCTGCCGGGCACAGGTGCCTGGACCGGCGCTCTGGTCGCCGCAATGCTTGACATGCAGCTGAAACGTGCTTTTCCTGCTATTTTCGTCGGTGTAGTTGTGGCAGGCCTGATTGTGACCGTAGCTACTTACGGCGTGAGCGTGCTTCTGTGATGTGGCACTAAAGTTTCTGGAAAAGAATTTTATGCAAAATTACATCAGAAACCGCTGTAACCTGCATAAAAATTACATTTTGATAGAAAAACAATCCGCAAAATCAATAAAAAAGCCAGAAAACCACCAGATTATGGTGGTTTCCATGTTTTTTGCAGGTTAAGGATTAGATTTTTCTATCAGAATATCGAAAAAACAGCGAAAATCAGTATCTGCGATAGAAAAATGCATAAAAACTCTGCACTGATATGGGTGTTGTACTACGTGGAAATAAATGGTATAATTTTACAGAAAAAGGAGGACGCCCATGAGGTTTTTGGATTATATTGAGGATGAAATGAAATTTCAGAAACATCTGAGAAACCAGTTTCTGAGGTTGAAGCGAGTAAAAGAAGAAGGGAAATTAAGCTGCATAAGAAACAAGGGGAAATATAAAAATTATTATATAGCATTGCCGGGTGAAAATCACAGGCAGTATATAAAGAAAAAGGACATGGACAGAGTGTACAGGCTGCAATTACAGGCCATCGGCCGGGCAGGGGCTGCATCGGCAGAGAACAATATCAGGCTGCTTGGTGCTTTGCTGGAGGAGTATAAGGATTGCACCATTGAGACGATTGCAGATAGCCTGTCGGAGGAGTACGGCATTGAGTGTTTCCATGAAAGAATATGGACGTCATTGAATGTGAAACGTCCATTTCCTCAATCCGAGAGCCCGTATCGCCGGGAAGACCTGCGACACACCACAAGCTTTGGACTGCTGACCCGTTCCAAGAGCGAAGCCCAGATTGCCGAGCAACTTGCCGCTGCCGGCGCGCAGCTTGAATTTTATTACGAAAAAGCCCTGACTCTGATTACTGAAGACGGCCGGTCACGCACAATCTACCCCGACTTCACAATCATATTGCCCGACGGACGCACCATTTACTGGGAGCACAAGGGCATGCTGGATTTTCCGGAATACGCGCAGCGGGACCTGGAGCGCACACTTTTGTATTTCCGCAACGGAATCTACCAGCCACACAATCTTATCGTCACCTGCGACGGTCCGGGAGGCAGCTACCCGGGAGTGGAAATCGCTGAAATTATTGAAAAAATCCTGCTTCCGCACGCTAAAAGCAGATTTTGACCTTGACAAAACCTTAACGTCGGGAGTAGACTAAAAATAAGAAAAAACCTAAAATTGCCGCGAGGCATATATATCTGCAGAATTAAGCTTGAGTGTGCGTGATGGCTTGATATTTTTTGCATTGCCTAAAATATGTACACACAGGATGAGTTTGCAGACTCATCTTTTTTATTTTTGCTTACAGCCCGGGTGGCAAAACCCCGACTCAGGCGAGAAGAAAAAAGAGGGAAGAAAAAACCATAAATCAGGAGGAAAGGGTTATGAAAAAATTTTTAATCACACTGATGTGCGTAGTGATGATTATTGCAATGATGCCAGCAATGGCGTTTGCGGAGGAAACAGCTGCAGCTGAGTCAGACGATGGCGGCCAGCAGCTTGAACTTGCACCTGCCAACGATGGTATTATCAACACCGAAGGAGAACTTCAAGCCGCAATCAATAATGGTGGCACAGTTGTTCTTGGAGGCGATGTTACTGTTGAAAATGGTATAACTGTTACGGCAAATACAACTGTAGTATTAGACCTTGCTGGACATACAATCAGCCAGACTAAAGAATGTACTGGCAGCTATGCAATGATAGCTAATGATGGCACTCTTACAATTACAGGAAATGGCAAGCTTAGCTTTACTGATACTGGCGCAGGAGATCCTAAAGTAGGTTGGGCGTCTTATGCAATCAGAAATGCAGGAACTCTTATTGTTGAAAATGGTACAATTGAACATTTAGGTACACAGACATATAATGGAAATAATGCTATTTTCCATTATAGTGGCTCTACTACTATTAATGGAGGTACAATTTCCGCACCATACTCACGTTCTCTGCGAGTATGGCACGGTAATGCAACTATAAACAACGGTACATTCGATGGCCAAGTTTGGGTACAGGCCATGAGTGATTGTGAACTGACCATTAACGATGGTTCTTTTAAACCTGCTACTTATGGAAAAGATGGTTCTTCTATTTTTGTAACCAATGATACTCATAATCCAACTCTGTCTGTAACTGGAGGAGAAGTCGCTACAAAGATTGGTTGCTCAAATGCTAGTAAATTAGCAGGTTGCATTACAGGCGGTAGTTTCAGCGAATCTGCAAAAGCAGACACAAATAAAGCTCTCCTTTCAAGCGGCGTAGCATTTGGAGAAGCAGATGAAACAGGATATTGTATTATTGTTCCTGCAGCAGATTCCGTTGCGAAGATTGGCAATGTTGGCTATCCAACTCTTCAGGAAGCAATTAATGCAGCTGACGGTAAGACTGTAACTCTTATAGATAATACTGACCTTACAGATGTAACCATTTCGATTCCCCAAAATGCAGCAATAACGCTCGATTTAAACGCTAAAACTTTAACTGGAAAAGCAACTAACGCTTCCACATCAAACTTTATTAAAGTAAATAGAGGAGCAAGTTTAGTTTTATCAAATGGTACAATTTCATTCCTTGCCACTAAACCGGATACAGAATGGGGTGGTGAAGGCCAGCCACCATATCCTGGATATGCCAGCAATACTATACGCAATGAAGGTAATCTGACTATCAACAATGTTACTATTGAAAACAAGACAGGCAGAGGTGGTGCATCTTATGTAGTTGACAACTATGCAGGTGCAGATTTAACAGTAAATAATGGTGCTGTTATTAAGCAGACAGGTGGGGATATTGCAATTCGTATGTTTGCAGGATCTGCAACAGATCCTATTGATGTGACTATCAATGGCGGTCATATATCTGGTTACAGAGCAATTTGGGTACAGCTAACAGGTTCTGATAATAATGTGGCTCCAGATGCAAATGTTATTGTTAATGGTGGTACGTTAGAGTCAACAGATAGTACATATAATCAGGCAATCTATTCATATACTTTTGGTAATAGTTTTGCTGCGACGGATATAACAATTATAAACGGCACATTCAATGGTGACGTAGCATTTACCGGTGGAGCGACAAAGAATCCAACTGAAACAGTCACAGTTTCTGGTGGCACGTTCACTAATATTTATAGCTACGGCGAAATGAACCCATTCATCACAAGTGGAACATTTGCCGAAAATCCAAAAGTCTATGTAAAGAGTGGTAATGTTTATAAATACAACAACGGTACATACGAAGTAGCAGCAACAGCTCCAAATAATACAAAGGATTACGTATGGTCTGCAAGTCCTAATGCAGATGGAATCTACACAGAATCCTATGTAGCACCATATATCCCACCAGTGGACCCAACTCCAGCTCCATCCACTCCAAAGGATGACGTTGTAACTAACGAAACTACAAACACTGGCGCTGCTGGTGAAACTGTTGTAGCTCCTACAACTAACGCTGACGTTTCTGCAAGCACAACTACAACTAAGACAGAAACCGGCGAAGCTAAGACTGAAACTAAGGTTGAACAGACAACTGCTGACAAGATTGTTGAAAATGCAGTAGCTAACAAGTCTGAAGAAGTTGTTATCGATGCAACTACAGCTCCTGCTCCTACAACTGGTACAACAGGAACAACAACTACAACTCCTGCAGCTGAAACTACAGAAGCAGCAGTTACAATCCCAACTAAGACTATCGAAACAATCGCAACTGAAACAGACGCTGCAGTTACAATCAAGACAGACGTTGCAGAAATCAAGCTGGACAACACAGCAGCTGCTGCAATCGCAGAACAGGCTGCAGATGATGGTACAATCAGCATCGTAGCAGTTAAGACTGATGAAGTTGTTGTTGAAGAAGAAACAGTAACAGGCGAAACTGAAAGGGTTACAGAAGTTCACTTTGAACTTAAGGTTGTTTGCTCTGAAAGAGGCGTAATCGGCGATTTCCAGGGCGGTACAGTAACAGTTACAGTACCTGTTCCACAGGATATGCACACAGAAGAGCTCGTTGCAGTTTACATCGACGCACAGGGACACTACCACAGAGTAACTGGCGTTAAGAACGCAAACGGCACATTCACATTCACAACTGACCATTTCTCCAGCTATGCAGTAATGACAGCAGAAGAAGCAGAAGCAGCAATCGCAGCTCAGAAGGAAGTAGTTGAAGATATTAAGTTCAAGCTCAGCTCCAAGCTCGTAAAGAGAGCTAACGGCAAGAAGTCAGTTAAGCTCACTTGGTCCGATGCTGACGTAGAATTCGAAGGAATTGAAATCCAGAGATCCCTGAAGAAGAACTCCGGATACGGCAAGAAGGCATACTTCACAATTAAGGAAGGTGCTGAGTCTTATACAAACACAGCAGTTAAGAAGGGCACTCGTTACTACTACAGAGCACGTGGATTCGTTACAATCGACGGCGAAAAGGTATACACAGACTGGTCCTACAAGGCATGGAGAAAAGTTAAATAAATAATTTCATATACTGAAAGCGAGGCTTTATGCCTCGCTTTTTTTCATGTACTGGCGCGGGTAGCCTTTGTTTTTATGCAAAATTCTATCAGAAGTCCCGGAAATCGTTGAAATCAGGTACAGTTTGATAGAAAAATAAGAGCTTCAGACCATAAATATGCTTGTTATGGCGATTTTTGGGCCGAATTTTCTATCAAAACCCATGAATAATATTGTTTTTAGGCTGTTTTGATAGAAATATGCATGAATCGTGCTATTTCGGCATAGTTCGACCAAGACAGTTCGACCAAGAAAGTTCGACCGACACGGTTCTACGGGGCGAGTGGCTAAAACTATACCTCCACAAACGGCACGCCAAGTACATCAGCCACCGACAAGGACAGGTTTTCTGCAATCAGTTCAATGTTTGATATAATCCAGTTGGCATCTTCCTCATTATCGTGATATGCCACTTCAACCAGCACGGCGGGAGCCGCAGTTCGACGTAATTCGACAAGTTCCGTAGTAGGAATTGCTTTTACCAGCTCCGGCCGCGGATATATAAGTTTCAGATTATTGGCGAAGATTTCAGCTGCTGCCCGGCTCCGACTGCTGTCGCGGTAATAGTAAACATTGGGTCCCTGTATCATGCCGGCCAGATTTTCAGGGGCCGCATTGGAATGTATGGCCAGGTGAAAGTCCGGCTCCTCGTCGTTGGAATCTCTTATGGAATCCAGCACTGTGCCGCCCGGATTATTCCGCTCAAAATCAATGTCGCTGGCTCTGAGATAAGGCACCATTGCATCGGCGATAAGGTTAGTATAATATTCCTCAGTGCCGCCTGTAACGTACTGATTGAATTCCTGAGTTGAGGGACTGAGATAAACGTCTGCCATTAAAACACCTCCGGATTTAAAAATTTTCCATACTGCCATTTTATGCGGGCGGGGCGCAGGGTGTGACGGCGAAAAGTATACAACATTTAAATAAGCTTTTCATTGAAATTACTGAACCAGTATGATAAAATGAATTAATGTGGGTTACTGGGTATTTTTGCCGGAAATCCGCGGAATTTTGTTGAAAATTTTATTTAAATAGATTGTAAGAAAGAAGGTCTGCTTTTAATGAGCCAGAAAGAAAAAATTATAAATATTGCTGTTATCGCCCACGTTGACGCGGGCAAATCAACCCTTGTGGATGCTTTCCTCAACCAGAGCGGGGTATTCAGAGCCAACGAAGAAGTTGTGGACTGCGTAATGGACAGCGATGACATCGAAAGAGAAAGAGGAATCACCATCTACTCCAAGAACTGTTCCATCATGCACAATGATGTAAAAATCAACATTGTGGACACTCCGGGCCACGCTGATTTCAGTTCTGAAGTAGAACGTATCATGAAAACTGTGGACACTGTAATCCTGCTGGTAGACTCCAGCGAAGGTCCTATGCCGCAGACAAGATTTGTACTGAAAAAATCACTGGAGCAGGGTCTCAACCCTATCCTTTTCATCAATAAGCTGGACAAGAAGGATGCCCGTATCGATGAAGTTGTGGACGAGGTTTATGAACTTTTCATGGATCTGGAAGCAAACGACGAACAGCTTGATTTCCCTATCATTTACGGTATTGCCCGTCAGGGTATTGCAGTAAGAGATCCGCAGGATGTGCTGGGTATGGAAATCGGCGAAGGTGATGCGAAAATCAAGAAGAGTCCTACAGGCTACAACGGCCTTGACCTGACACCGCTTTTTGAAACCATCATCGACCACTGCCAGCCTTATCCTGACCTTAACGAAGAGCCGCTGCAGCTGCAGGTTTCCAGCCTTGCTTACGATGATTACATCGGCAGACTTGGTATCGGCCGCATCACAAAAGGAAAAATCAGAGAAGGCCAGACTGTGGCAGTTGCCAAGGAAGACGGCACTATTGTTCAGCGTAAGGTCAACCAGGTATTTGTTTACAGAGGACTTAAGAGAATGGCTGCTGAAGAGGTTGAATGCGGCGATATCGTAGTAGTTTCCGGCATTTCTGACATCTCCATCGGTGAAACAATCTGCGACCCTAAAGACCCGCAGCCAATGGAAATGATTCATATCGAAGAACCTACACTTTCAATGAACTTCATGGTAAACAAGTCACCGTTCGCCGGCAAAGTGGGTAAGTTCGTAACTTCCCGCCATATCCGCGAAAGACTGAACAAAGAACTGGAAGTAAACGTAGGTCTGGTGGTTGAAGAAACTGATTCCACCGACAGTTTCAAGGTTTCCGGCAGAGGTGAACTTCACCTTTCCATCCTCATCGAAAACATGAGACGTGAAGGCTACGAACTGGCAGTTTCCAAGCCTGAAGTAATCCTCAGAAGGGACGAAAACGGCAGAACTCTTGAACCTATCGAAGAAGTTGTAATCTCCGTTCCTGACGAATACGCAGGAACTGTAATCAATAAACTGAATATCAGAAAGGGTCTGATGAAGCAGATGTCCGGCGAAAACGGCTACTCACGTATCGAGTATCTGGTGCCTACAAGAGGCCTGCTGGGCTACAGAAGTGAATTCATCAACGATACCCGCGGTGAAGGAACCATGGTAAGAAGATTTGATTCCTTTGATGAGTACAAGGGAGATATCCCTCAGAGAGTCAACGGCGTGGCAATCGCTCAAGAACCGGGTACATGCACACCTTACGCACTTTTCAACATCGGTGAACGTGTGCAGATGTTCGTAGAACCGGGTACCAAGGTTTACGAAGGCATGATTGTGGGTATGAATTCAAGAAATGATGATATGGTCGTAAACCCTTGCAAGGCCAAGAAAGTAAGTAACATGCGTGCTGCAGGCTCCGATGATGCCATCAAACTGACGCCGCCGAGAACTTTCACTCTTGAAGAGGCTCTGGAATTCATCAACGATGACGAACTGGTTGAAATTACACCTGACGATATCAGAATCCGTAAAAAGATTCTCAACGAACTTGAAAGAAGAAGAAGCGGCAGAGTTTACGAGTAAATAACTCCCATAGTCCGTGAAAGGGGTGATACCAATGGACATGGAAAAAATATTGGATAAAGTTCTGGATTATTCAGGCAGCGTGCTGCTGGCTGTGGTAATACTGATTGCAGGGTTCCTGCTCATAAAAGGCGTGCTGAAAATCATCAGCAAAGCGCTGGATAAGAGTGCTCTGGATGCATCAGTTCACAAGTTCATACTTACAGCGACCAGATACAGCCTGTATATCTTACTGGTAGTAGTTATCCTTACAAGTCTTAAAGTACCAACAACTCCTCTGGTAACCATGCTGGGGGCATGCGGAGCAGCTGTTGCACTTGCATTAAAAGATAGTTTAGGAAACATTGCCGGTGGTATAATTATATTAGCAAACAAACCTTTCTTAAGAGGTGAGTTTATAGAGATTGCCGGAATTTCGGGAAGTGTGCAGAGTATAGACCTTCTGGTCACTACTCTGAAGACTGCAGACAACAAGGTCATCACCATCCCTAACGGTACAATCACAACCTCCGTGCTGGTAAATTACTCACGTGAAGAAATGCGCAGGGTAGACTGTCAGTTCGGAATAAGTTACGAGTCGGATCTTGTGAAGGCCAAAGACGTCCTTTTGGCTGTAGCAGAATCCAATCCGTACATTTTTGCCGATCCTGAGCCGGTTATCGGCGTGGCGGCACACCAGGACAGCAGCGTCCTTCTGGACCTGAAAGTCTGGTGCAGCACAGCAAAATATTTTGATGTAAAATATTTTCTGGAAGAACAAGTTAAATTAGCATTTGATGAAGCAGGTATAACAATACCTTATCCGCAGATGGACGTACGCGTGATCAAGTAATTTTTTAGGAGAGAGAAATGGGAGAAATTAAAAAATTCAAAAGAGTATTGGTTGCAAACAGAGGCGAAATCGCTATCAGAGTTTTCAGAGCTTGCCAGGAACTGGGCATCAGAACAGTAGCGATTTACTCAGAAGAAGACAAGAATACTTTATTCAGAACCAAGGCTGATGAATCTTATCAGATTGGTAAAGGCAAGACACCTGTTGGTGCATATCTTGGTATCGATGAAATCATCGACCTGGCTAAGTCCAAAGGTGTAGATGCTATCCACCCTGGTTACGGTTTCCTTGCAGAAAACGTTGAATTTGCAAAGGCTTGTGCAGACGCAGGCATCGAATTCATCGGACCTACTGCAGAAATGATGGATAGTCTGGGTGACAAAATCAAGTCCAAAATCGTTGCACATTCTGTAGGTGTTCCTACCATCCCTGGTGTGGAAAAAGCAATTCAGACAGAAGAAGAAGCAGTAAAGTTTGCTGAATCCTGCGGATACCCTATCATGCTCAAGGCAGCAGCAGGCGGCGGCGGTCGTGGTATGCGTATCGTACACAATGCTGAAGAACTTCTTCCTCAGTTCAGAAGTGCAAGATCTGAAGCAGCAAAGGCTTTCGGTATCGATGATATCTTCATTGAAAAGTACCTTGAAGGACCTAAGCATATCGAAGTTCAGATCCTCGGTGACAAGGAAGGTAACCTTGTACACTTATTTGAAAGAGACTGCTCCATCCAGAGACGTCATCAGAAAGTAATCGAATTTACTCCTGCACTCTGCCTCACAGAAGAACAGAGACAGGCAATCTGCAACGACGCACTGAAGATTGCAAGAGCAGTAAACTATAGAAGTGCCGGTACAGTAGAATTCCTGGTTGACAAACACGGCAACCACTACTTTATCGAAATGAACCCAAGAATTCAGGTAGAACACACAGTAACAGAAATCGTTACAGGCGTGGACATCGTTCAGGCTCAGATTCTGGTAGCTGAAGGCTACACACTCGATTCACCTGAAATCGCAATTCCAAATCAGGAGTCCATCAAAGTGACAGGCCACGCTATCCAGTGCCGTATCACAACAGAAGACCCTGCAAACAACTTCATGCCTGACACAGGTACAATCGAAAACTACCGTTCACCAGGTGGTCTTGGTATCAGACTTGACGGCGGCAACGGTTTCGAAGGCGCAGTAATCACACCTTTCTACGACAGCTTACTGGTTAAGGTAAGTGCTTACGGCAGAACTTTTGACGACACAAGAAAGAAAGCTTTAAGAGCTCTCCGTGAAGTGGTAATCAAGGGCGTTAAGACTAACATTCCGTTCATGCTCAACGTACTCAACCACCCAACTTTCATGGAAGGTCAGTGCGACACTAACTTCATCGCAAACACACCTGAACTCTTAAGACTTGACAAGGTAAACGACAGAGAACTCAAAGTTATCGAATTCCTGGGCAACAAGTTCGTAAACGAAACAAAGGGCAAGAAGCCAAGCTTCAACGTTCCTGTATTCCCAAGATTCAAACCTGAAGACTACAAGGATCTCCGCGGTACTAAGCAGATTCTCGATGAACAGGGTCCTGAAGCATTATCCAAGTGGGTAATGGAACAGAAGAAGCTTCTCATCACTGATACAACAATGAGAGACGCGCAGCAGTCCCTTATGGCTACACGTGTAAGAACTGTGGACATGGAAAAGATTGCTCCTGCTATGGCAGTATACGGAAAAGACCTTTTCTCACTTGAAATGTGGGGCGGTGCTACATTCGATACAGCTTACAGATTCCTCAAAGAATCACCATGGGAAAGACTTGACACATTAAGAGCAAAGATTCCTAACGTGCTTTTCCAGATGCTCATCAGAGGTGCAAACGCTGTAGGTTACAAGAACTATCCTGACAACGTAATCAGAGAATTCGTTAAGCAGGCTGCACAGGGCGGAATTGACGTATTCCGTATCTTCGACTCCCTCAACTGGATTGAAGGTATGAGCATTGCTCTTGATGAAACTCTCAACCAGGGCAAGGTTGCAGAAGCATGTATCTGCTACACAGGCGATATTCTCGATGAAAAGAGAGATAAGTACAACCTTAACTACTATGTAAACATGGCTAAGGAACTGGAAAAGAGAGGCGCACACATCCTTGGTATCAAGGATATGTCCGGTCTGCTCAAACCAATGGCTGCAAGAGCTCTCGTAAGAGCCCTCAAGGCAGAAGTAGGTATTCCAATTCACTTACACACTCACGATACATCCGGTAACGGTATCGCTACAATCATGATGGCAGCACAGGCTGACGTAGACATCGTTGACGCAGCATTCAACTCCATGTCTGCACTGACATCACAGCCAGCTCTCAACTCCGTAGTAGCAGCCGTAGAAAGCTCCAGAAGAGATACTGGTCTCAACTCTGACGATCTTCAGAAGATTGATGACTACTGGAAGGACGTAAGACCTGTATACGCAGGCTTTGAATCCGACATGGTAACATCATCTGCAGAAATCTACAAGTATGAAATCCCTGGCGGTCAGTACTCCAACCTGAAGCCACAGGTAGAATCTTTCGGCCTTGGTCACAAGTTCGAAGATGTAAAGAACATGTATAAGACTGTAAACCAGATGCTTGGCGATATCGTTAAGGTAACTCCATCCTCAAAGGCAGTAGGCGACATGGCAATCTTCATGGTTCAGAACGATCTGACACCTGAAAACATCTATGACAAGGCTGCCAACATGGACTTCCCTGACTCCATCGTTTCCTACTTTGAAGGTATGATGGGTCAGCCACACGGTGGTTTCCCTGAAAGACTCCAGAAACTGGTTCTTAAGGATAAGAAGCCTATCACATGCAGACCTGGCGAACTTCTTCCACTAGAAGATTTCGACGGTATCAGAAAGCACTTACAGGAAGACCTCCAGCTTGAAGGTACAGACAGAGAAGTTATCTCTTACGCAATCTATCCGAAGGTATTCGAAGATTACGTAAAGGCAGTCCGCAAGGAAGGCAACATGCGTTACATGGGTTCCGACATCTTCTTCCACTCACTGGAAGAAGGGGAAACTTGCGAAGTGAAGCTGGGCGAAGGTGAAGTCCTCATCGTTAAGCTCCACGAAGTAAGACCTGTAAACCACGAAGGCATGAGAGAAGCAATCTTCGAAGTAAACGGTAACCGTCGTATCATCAAGATCAAGGATACTGCAGTTACTGCTTTCTCACACAACTCTGCACTCATGGCAGACCCTGATAATCCAATGGAAGTTGGTTCCAACATCCCTGGTAACATTATCAAGGTTCTCGTTAAGGAAGGCGATGTTGTGGAAGCTAACCAGCCAGTTGCTACAATCGAAGCGATGAAGATGGAAACAAACATCCTTGCTGCAGCAGCAGGTGTTGTTGAAAAAATCTACATTTCCGAAGGTCAGCAGGTTAAGGCCGGAGAAATGGTTGCAAAACTCAAAGAAAAATAAAATAATATCGTAAAGGTGAATGCCCGGCTGCTCAATACGAAGCATCCGGGTTTTTTTATTGCCCCGGGCACTTTATTATGATAAAATCATAGAAAAGGAGGGTGACGGCTGTGGGCAGGCTTCTGATATGGACGTATTCACATTTTGCAGTTGATTTCGGCTGCTTCTATATATTGTTTGCCGGGCTTAAAGTCTATGTGGGCAATGATCTTGAGACTCTGGGGGCAGGATTTCTGGCGTACAACGTGATTGCTTTCGGGCTTCAGTCGGTGCTGGGAGCTATTGGCGACGAAAGGCCGCAGCTTGCCAGAGGCTATGGTTTTGCAGGAACATGCCTGGTACTTTTCGGTGTGCTGCTGGTTTCCGGCGGCCAAGGAACGGAATGGGTCTGGGCGGCCATGGTGATTGCTGCCCTTGGAAATGCCTTCTTTCACGTGGGAGGCGGAATGGATGTACTTCGCAGAAGCGGCGGAAAGATGAGCGGAAGCGGCGTGTTTGTTTCTTCAGGAGCCATGGGCGTGGCACTTGGGACATTGTGCAGGTCTGGGGAAACTGCGTCCTGGCTGATTTTTGCAGCGGTGCTGCTTACTGGTCTGCTTCAGAGCCTTGACACCAGAGATTTGAAATTGAAACAGTACGGGCTTGAAATAAAGACATCATGGCTGTCAGCACTGAGCAGAACGCATGAGTATGTGCCTTTTGAAACTGCACGCAGCGGCAGCTTTACAGTGCTTGTCTCACTTCTGATGGCAGCTGTATTTGTCAGGTCTTATGCAGGTTCTATAATGCCGCTTGAGTGGGAAAGGACAGGGTGGCTGGTAATAATGCCGGCTGCGGCATCATGTCTTGGAAAGGCTCTTGGTGGTGCAGTCGCAGACAGGTTCGGCGGGCGGCGGACAGGTATTGTAAGCCTGCTGATTTCAATACCACTGATATGTCTCGGAGCAGAAAGTATGTGGCTTTCGCTTGCAGGAATACTTTTGTTTAATATGACCATGCCGATAACCCTTTGCGGTCTGGCATCGCTGATGCCGCGGAATCTTGGGTTTGCTTTCGGGCTTACTACTCTGGCACTGCTTATCGGTGTCGGGATTACATATTTTGTGGCCATGCCGCCAGGACTTGCAAAGCCGGTGGTGGCCGTTCTTACAGTTTGTGCGGTAGTCTGCATCGGACTGACTGTGAATGATGGAAAGGAGGATGAAAAGTATGAAGAGACTTGAAAAAAGTCAGAAAAACAGCTTTTTAAAAAAGATGAGCAGAATTTGTTTTGATGCGGCACCTGCGCCGGTTATGGTCGCTTTCGGGCTAGGGTCATATCTGCTTATTGGTGCGGCAGTTCTGATAATCATTTTTGCAGTTGTAAAAATTATAAAAAAATGGACAGAGAAAAGAGGACAGGAAAATGAGAGAATACATAAATAAAATGATTAAAAAAGTCAATAATTCGGTCTTCGATGTGGCGGCAGCTCCTATGTATATTGCTTTTATCGGTCTGCCGGTGCTGTTCATTGTAGTGGCAGCGCTAATCTGTTTCTTTGCCGTGCGTGCAATAATTAAAATTTCCCGGGAAAAGAAAGCTAAAAAGGTCGAATAATGTCGGTTCTTGTCAATCTGGCAGCAGCACTGCTCCTGACTATTGCAGCGGAGGGCATACTCATGTACCTGTGGTCGCGCAGAAAGGACTGGACTTACTACAGTTTCCTGTGCAACTGCATGACCAACCCGGCACTGAACGTGCTGATCCTGGGCATATATAATTACACGGAACTTGGATATTACGGTCCGCTGGCAGTGCTGGAGATTCTGGCATGGCTGGCAGAGGCTCTTGTTTACATGCGCCTGTGTGATTTCAGCCAGGGCAAGGCGCTGGCAGTTTCCCTGGTGCTTAACGTGCTGTCATTTGGGGCAGGACTGGTGATTTTTTAGTGTGGTGAGGTGCATTAAGAATTCAACTAAAGAGTATCTGATGGAACGTTTGATTATATATGAGAAACTGCCGGCACTGAGGAAGAAATGAAGCTCATCACTGATGATTGGGGCGGCGGCTATAAAAATGTAGTCGTCTGCTGTACCATAGAAAATCAGAAGAATGCAGATTTATAAGCCGGGCATATTTTCAAAGCTCCCGATCAGGCAAAAAAGCTGGTATCGACTTCAGGGCTGATAATGAATAGCATATTGATGGAGGTTTTGTAAGATGAAGAAAATTATTGCAATCAATGCAAGCCCCCGCATCACCTGGAATACTGCTTCCTTGGTACGCGAAGCAGCGAAGGGTGCTGAATCAGAGGGAGCAGAGGTCAGTTTTTTTGACCTGTATAAACTGGAAAAATTCACAGGATGTATTTCCTGCTTCGGCTGCAAACTGCCCGGACACTTTGGTGTCTGCGTGTGCAAAGACGGTCTTACAGAAGTGCTTGATGTGATAAGAAACGCGGTTGGGCTGATCATCGGTACACCTAATTATCTTGGCGATGTCAGTGCAGCCTTCCGAGCACTCTACGAGCGTCTGATTTTCCAGTCTCTGAGCTACAAAACTGAGCCGGGAAGTTATAACGCTCACCTTATCCCTGTTCTGTTTATAATGACCAGCAACTGCGCTGAAGAGTTTTATGATAAGATTGGCTACGACAAGATGCTTGAAAATTACAAAAACACTCTGGGCAGAATGGTTGGCCCTACCAAGGTGATGGTCTGCGGAGACACCCTGCAAGTAGATGATTACGGTAAGTATAACTGGACCATGTTCGATCCGGAGGCAAAGAGGGCACGCCACGAGGCTGTTTTCCCTGAAGAACTTAAAAAGGCGTTTCAGCTAGGAGCAGAGATGGTAAAAACAGTTTAGCAAATTAGAATTTAAAAATCAAACTGCAAGGCGCTCCTATCGGGAGTATCGGCATCTTCATTTTCCGTCAGCAGGAGAAAACTGTATGACCAAGAAAATTTCGTCATTTCGTAACCTCAAGGTGGCTGCATTACTTTGCGCCGCTAAAGCGGCTATCCCC
>JAFQHT010000123.1 GCA_017397825.1 Bacillota bacterium
GACCTTGGTGCCGAACAAAAGGCCCGCCTGACTTATGACAACATTCTCCGTCTTGTTGATGACCCTGACGTAATCGACCCTATCAGATTCCTGAGAGAGCGTGAAGTAGTTCATTTCCAGAGATTCGGCGAAGCCATGAGACTTGTTCAGGACAGACTCAGCAGTAAAAACTTCTATGCAGTCAACCCGGCCTTTGATATGAAATAAAAAGACTGTGCTGCAGAAAACAACCCGGAGAGTCTTTATGACTTCTTCCGGGTTTTGTGTTCTATTTCAATATACTCAAAGCAAATCTGCGTGCTTTCTCTTCAATATCCTCAACGTTCATTATTGTTCCGGGATCGTTGGCAGTCTCAACCAGCGCAAAATTCCCCGGCAGAATGAAGTTCTTGTTCATATTCATGGCACCTATAATCTGCTGCGCCACCAGGTCTCCTCCGCTGTATCCTGAGATAATCAGCGCAAACACCTTTTTACGGCTGAAATCGTTTGTGCGGAAAACAGCTGTCAGTCTGTTTATAAAGGCCATAATATTGGCACTTACTGAATCATTGTAATTAGGGCACACCAGTACCAGAATATCGCTTCTGAGGATTGCCGGATAAACTTTCTCAACCATTACTCCACCATAAAAGCATGATGAATTTTCTCCGAAGTGGAGGCACTCCTCGTACTTACATCCACGGCAGTCCCATACCTGTCCGTTTCTGATGGACACTTCTTCAACAGTGGCTGCGTCCTTCAGATGAGAAGCCACTTCTTCCCACAGCCTGAGGGAATTGGAGGTTTTGCGGCTTGAAGCATGTACCATCAGAATATTGGGATGTTCGCAGACATTCTCTCCGAAATTCAGCACTTTTTCAAAAAGCATGGCTGTACTTTTCTTATATGCTCCCAGCCGGCTCAGATTCCAGTTTCTGGCCTGAATGTCGAAATTCTGCAGGCTTCCGGTGGCTTCAACCAGTGGTTTTCCGGGGAAACTGCATCCTGCTCTGTTAGCGGCCAGCACCAGCTTCCGTGCCAGATCTTTTGTATACAGATCTCCGGCTCCGTCTACGATTATGCCTGCTGCTGTGCCCTCCAGCGCCTGCCCGCAGGTATTCAGATACTGAATCAGCCTGAATGCCTCCAGATTGATTCCACTTTCATCAAGCTCTGCAGCAAAAATAATCCGCGCATCCTCAAAAAGACCGGATTCTGCAATCCAGCGGAATCTTTCGGTACTGTTAAGTACCACTGTATCCAGAGCAATAATACCTGCACCTTCCATGGCACTTTCTATTACATCCTGCAAGCGTCCGCGGCTTTTTTCAGCATAAAGATTAACTAAATACAGTTTCATCATATCTCCTGATTCAGCCGGCAAAGGTTGTCATATGCCAGCTCAATTCTGTCATAAAGCTTCTGCGGCAGCGGCAGATCTTCAATTTCAACCTCACCATTGTCCGCAATACGGTTTTTAATTCCGAGGAAAGCACCTCCGTCTCCTTTTCCAAGGTAAACAGAGCTGCAGTTCCACTGTCCTGTAAGTGTAAGAAGCAAGGAAATTGCACCTGATGAAAATGCCGGTGCAAAGTATGGTTTGAACCCCAGTGCTCTCACCTGAAGGTTGGCTTCTACTGTCAGTCTGGTCAGTTCCCGTGAAAGCTCATCATCATAATTTTCAATACTGTTGGCAATTACCAGGTCACCCCCATGAGGCCCGAAAGCTCTGCCTTCCGCAAGGTATGAAGCAAATCTTTCATCCTTTTTCGCAAAATATTCTGCTCTCTTGTTCATTACTCCCAGACCGTAACCTCTCACCTGCCCCGGCTCAAGTCCTGACGACAGAAGCACTGCTTTGCACAGAGGATCCACCGGATCGGAAACCACTGCAAAGATTCCCCTGAAACCGGCATCACCGGCCAGTCTGCCGTAATGTGCAGCGATTTTGCTGTTGGCCTCAAGCTGCATCATGCGCACATCCCCTGATGTTCCGATTGGAGGAATTGCTTTGCTTGCACAGAAAACAAACATATCGCAGTCGAAAAGTTCAGATTCTTTAAGGCAGACAACTTCCGGCAGATTTTTAGTTCCGAAAGGCCATCCGATCTGGTTCATTTCAATCTCATAACGGGCCATAACATTTTCGTTTACATCAAAAATCCCGATGGTGTCAATTATTCCTCCTCCCTGGGTTTTAAGGCCAAGAAGTAAAGTGGCACCTACATCACCGAGCGCCAGAATATTAACTTTATATCCGCTTTTTTTCAGCGGTCCGGCAAGGGCAAGAGCATCTCTTCCCGGGCAAAGTTCAGAAATGCTGCGTTTTATATCCGCTGCCGTTCTTAAATTATTATCTGTCATTTGAACATTTTCCTCATTCTGATAAGTTTTTCAATATCTTTTTCCACATAAGCGGATGCAGGTATATTTTCATCGTATCTGGAGTATTCGCCTGCTGCCGGACGTTTAGGTTCTGTAAGAACTTCTCCCAATCTCTTGATCGTCAGCTTCTGCTCGAATTCGTTTTCGTATTCTTCTTCCAGAGTTCTGAGAATGTCCCGTGCATTTTCCAGGCATATCATTGAATACTGATATAAATTTTCTCCTGAGATGTTACCCAGGAAAGTAGGTACAGCGTATGGAAGCACCAGGTTCAGAGAAGGAATAGTTCCCTGACTTGCCACCGGAACATCTTCATCCTTCATACTGTCACCACCCAGATAGGAGTAAATCGCACTTTCATCAATCCAGAACTTCAGGTTAGGCAGGAAGTATGCGCTGTCCACTGTACGCTGACGTACAGTCATAAGGTCGCGGCCACGGCCTGTCTGTACACCTACCACCGTATCGATTACGCTTACGTTATTCTTCTTGAGAATAGGGTCAATCTTTTTCATTCTGTAGCCTTTGTGAAGCAGATCATCTACCAGAATAATAGGGCGATTGAAAGATTTTATAGTCTTTACCTGGTTTTCAAGGGTGGAATAAAAGCTTCTTTCTTCTACGGTAAAGGTTTCTGCATCACGTGAAAAATATTTTTCTGTGTGAAGGGCCTTTGTCACCGTGTTAGGTACAGCAACGCTTTCCAGTACCTTTCCGAAAGGAACCACCATGTAAGGTCCGTATTTTTTTTCGGCAGTCTGCACCGGAGGTACATTATTCAGTCTGGCAATAAGCTGAATAATCTTATGGTGCATGATTCCTGAATTATATGATATAACCAGTTCTCCAGGATAAATGGATGTAAGCACGCCAAGCAGCCTGTTGTGCGCATTTTCAACAGCCTTGAGAACTTTTTTATTCTTGCTGAGAGGGTCTTTGATGATGGTATCAACGTTTTTGAATACTATCATAGGGGAACGCATATCCACAGCATAAATCGGACGTGTACCTTTAGGGGCAATATTAACAAAGCCCTGTTTTTCAAACACTTTTATTGTTCTGTCGTTGAGTGCTTCAGGATCAGCCGGATGGTAAACCACATATGTATAGTCTTTTGCTGCCAGTTCAGAAAGCATTTCCATAAGTATAGTCTGGCCAAGGTTTTCTACCGGGCTCTTACGGCTGAAATACAGCCCTCCTATAACGGCAATGGCACCTGCAGCTTTACTTCTGATATGGGCCGCTATATCCTGGTCACCGAAAGCACTGAGCAGATCGATACTGTCAAGGCGGTTCATTGCTGCTACCGCAACTGCAGCGTCTTCCTGAGTACAGTCTCTTAATGCAATGGTGTAAACGTCCTCCCTTGCAAGATAATCACTGACTACATCCACATTGTGACCGTGCTTTTCCATTTCGGCCTTCATATCGTCAATAATGGATGCACCTCTGGCTGCAAATTCTTCAAGTCTGATATCTCTTGCCTGAATAGTATGTTTGTACGCAGGTTCTCTGAGGTAAAGGCTGTTTTCAAAAATATAGTTCTGTGCCACAGGATCTATAAGATTGGATATATCACGGCCGGAGTCAATGTTCTCTCTGATCTTTGTGGAACTGATATCCTCATAGTGCTCATCAAGATGGAGATTTATAATTTCTCCTGTCACAGGATAAAGTTTTGTGCCCCATACGGCACCTCTCTGCTGAGCGGAGCTGCGTCTGAATACTATATGATTCATGGAGTGAATTGAGTTTTCCCTTGGCTCTGCTCTGTAGCAGGACGCATTTTCAAGCACGTCACTACCTGCCACAAAGAACAGTTCTCTTCCATGGAAGAGTTCCCTGAGCACCGCCAGATCATCAGGATTTGCGATATTGACAGGAATATGGTCAGGGAAAATATATATATTCTGCTGGTCAGCTACAGACATGCTGAGGATTTTGCGGCGCTGCAGCCTTGGCTGAGTCTTTTTGGACCAGCTGAATTCATCCAGAGCAAGGTAAACTTCGTAACCCATATCGCGGATTTCAGTGGCTATCGCTTTATGGCTCAGGCTGAACGGGTCAAAAGTTCCCGGGAAGAAAGCAACCTTTTCAGGCTGCATTATATCAAAGCTTCCTGCCTCCAGTTCATACTGACATATAAAGCGGTATATCTGGTTGAGCACCGCTGCATTGTTAAAGAAATCCAGCTGCCCTTCTGAGTTGCTGCTGTGCAGCGTAAGAATTTTCTTTCCGCAGAAAGCAAAAATGTCGTATTTTTCTTCAAGACTAAGTTTGCCAGAGCCAAAAATATTCATACCCAGAGTCCACAATGACTCCTGGCTGATTGTCACATTATAATTGGCAAATCCGCGCACAATAAGGTTGACCAGCTTGTATTTTCTGGCCTCTGTAACTTCTGAAGCTTCTTCATTTCCGAAATTCAGCGGGTAGAGTTTATAGTTTTCCAACACCACACCGAAAGTATGAAGTACTGCAGCCGCAACCTGCTCATTGGTAGCCTCAAGAAGCTTTTCCAGGTCTGCAGTAAGTTCATCCAGTTCTCTTGGCGGAAGGTGAAGCATGATTACACCCAGATATTCCGGAATATATTTTGAAAACTGATAATCACCGATTTCAAGGCCCTTACCAAGTTCAACAGCAATTTCATTACGCTGCTCCAGCGGAAGTCTGTCTATGATGGAAATAAGTGCTTCTCCGGCAGCCCTGCGGACAGTTACTGTTTCACTTACCTTTACAAGATTACCAAGATGTGCGGCAACTAAAAACGCCTGTCCTTCTTCAGGGTTTTCATCCAGAGACTGAAGCATCAACTGAATGTTGGCAATTTTGATGGTCCACGGAGTATTGGCTTTAAGGTTGTCAAGATACATACCGGACAATACACTTCTGGAAATTTTTACGTCAGGATTTATTCCCAGGCAGAGTTGAAGATCTCTGCGGTATTCACGTATGTCAGTATGTTCATCAAAATGGTATTTCACTTCTGTTGCTGCAATTTTAAGACTTGTATCGCCTTCATCATATGACCGGCGGGCAAAATCGATAAATCTGTCTGCCTGTTCTCCACTGCAGCTTGCAGCATTGATTATCATAGCTGTACGAAGAAGAGTTTTTTTGTTGAGAGATGTAAGAGCCGGTCTGTCACACCACTGCAGAAGTACGTCAATGAATCCTTCCTGTTTGTCAGCACTGCAGTTTTTAAGCAGCCCGTCAACGGCATTTTTCAGGCAGCCTTCCAGCCACTTCTTGTGCTGTTCTGTGAGGCGGTGGTCAGGTGCCAGAATTTTTTCCACAGTCTCAGTCCACAGACTGAGGTTGGTGATTTTTTTCTCAGGCAGATCCACGCCCTCAGGCAGTTCCTTTTTATATTCCTCATTGAAATGAGCAATAATCTGGCCTGTGATTTCGCCGGCCTGGTTACGTATATCACTTTCTCTGTGAACGAGCAGTTCGGACAGGAATCTTAAAGTCAGGAGTTTTTGTTTTTCTGTCATATACGTGGAGTATTCGCCCAGAATAGAAATATAAGTTCTCAGGTTTTTCCACATAGTTTCACTGCGGGCAGTTTCCAGCAGATTGCTGAATTCGTCTTCCTGGTAGAACTTGTTCATCAGGCGGATATTATGGTCCACTGCCGCATATTTCATTTCTTTGACAGCCTGGGTGCTGCTCATAAGTGCAGCATCCTGCTTTTCAGTTTTCTGTGGTTTTGCCGGACGTGGTTTAGGCACATCAGGGAGCTCCACATTGACACCAAGGTCAATCATATAATCTTCAAAGTCTTTTAATTTATTATATACCTTGCGGTAACGAAGTTCCTTTGCTTCATCAACATTGTCAAGTTTGCCCAGGATAACATCGAAAGCATCTTTAAGTGAGTAAAAATGAACCAGTTCCTTTCCGTCTGCACCCCTGGTACTCTTTACTCTGAAGTCTGCGTAAATCAGCAGCAGAGCTTCCGCAGAAAGGTTTTCCAGTTCCAGATCCCATGTTGAATGGTTTGCTGCAATATGCGCAATCATCGGCATGTTCAGCCTGTTAAGGCACAGGTCCGTATAATAATAATGGAGATAAGGAATTCTTCTTTCTTCGCTCTTTTTACAGCCGTATTTACCGATATCATGGCCCGCCGCTGCCCCTGAAACAAGTCCCAGATCCACAGGCACCTTAAGATCGCGGAGCTGGTAAGCTGCATGCATTGCAACATAATGTACCCCTGCAATATGACCAAGGGTGTTGAACGGTGTGATTTCGATACCTATACGCATGAACTCGTAAATGTAGTGCATGCGGGACAGTCTTATAAAACGAAGATATTCCTGGTTGTCGCCATTCTGAATAATTTCATCATACTTGAGAAAGGCCATGTCACGGGTCGGATCAAAAGCCATATTGCTGACTTCATAAGAGTGGAGAGCCTTTACCATCTGCAATATAAAAAGTCTGCCCTGTTCGTATTTCTGGGCGTCTTCATTGCTGATGGACTGTTTCGCAGGGAAAAGTCTGCCCAGCACATACTGATATGCGTGGCTGAGCCAGCCTTCTTCCGGTTCCGGCGAAATCTTTTTAAGTGACGGAGCTGCCAGCGCAGCCATCTGTTTTATTGAAAATCTTTCTTCTTTTTCTGCATGATCAATAAGAAGCTGCGCGTTTTCCTTCCATTTTGATTCTTCAAGGAAGGCAGTCATCTCTTCCTCTGTCATATTAATCTGCTTCAGGAAAACCTTTTCGGTCATCGCCTCGCATATTTCGATATACAGCATCAAGTTCTTGTTCATTTTCCTGCTCCTGTTACCCGTTCAAAAATATCTATAGTTATTCATATTTTATCACAGTTTCATCCTGTTAGTAAACTGCTGTCTTTGATTGTATTTAAAATTTAGCGGCCGCAAGTTCTGTAATGCTGCAGAAGTTATAGCCCTTCTCTTTCCATCCGTCAATAAGCTCTGCAAGAATCTCGCTGTTGGTTCTTGATGTGCTGTGAAGGAGTACTATTGCGCCGGGATGTATTCTCTTATTCAGCAGGTTCAGTGCCTCCTCACGTGCAGGCTGATCCTCTTCCAGCCAGTCTACATAAGCAAGACTCCAGAAAACCGTAGTGTATCCCAGATCATCTGCCTGCTTCAGATTGGATTCACTGTATTTGCCCTGGGGCGGTCTGTAAAATTTCTGCATAGGCGTGGCTGTAACACTCTCAAACAATTCTTCCAGCTGGCATAGTTCATCAGCGAATGCTTCTTTTTCTGAAATTGCACTCATGTCAGGATGGTGCATTGTATGATTCCCGACAGTGTGCCCCTCTGCCACCATCCGTTTCACCAGTTCCTGGTTTTCTTCTATATAATTTCCCACAAGAAAGAAAGCCGCCGGCACCTCTTTTTCCTTAAGTGTGTCCAGTATTTTTTCCGTACAGCCGTTTTCGTACCCCGCATCAAAAGTCAGGTAAATATTCTTCATTTTGCTGCTGTTCTGGGTGCTGCCATCGGGTCCGATATAAAAGCTATTGAATTTCTTCAGATACTCTGAATCCGCATTACCCACAGGAGCCTGCCCATCCTGCTGAAAAGAAAGCCCCCAGTTTCCGTCTGCTGCTGTATGCACAGTTTTGTCATCTGCCGGCATTCCATGGACCAGGCTCACTGCCAGAATCACTGCTAAAGCACCTGTTCCCAGACTCATCCACATTACTGTTTTTTTCAGATTAAATTTAAATCCGGACATAAAAAATCACCTCACAGAAATCTATGAGGTGAAAATTTTTTTATTCTTTTCTTTTGATACGGTCGACTATAAGGAGTACAAAAAGTGCACCCACAACTGTCAGGACAGTTGAAACCAGAAGAAGCATTGATGGTCCTGAAAGGTCCAGTATAAAACCGCCGCAGATACTTGCAATTACCGACGCTGCCGTAGTCATGACAGTATAAAGGGCCTGTCCTTTTACCGCTTCTCCTCTGGCCATTATTTCATTGATAAACACAACCATGGCAGGCAGGAAAAGACCGTAAGATGAAGTCTGGAAAATGTGTGCCGCATAAATCATTGTCACACTGTCAGCCAGATAAATCAGGAAAATCTTTATGAAAAAGCTGACTGCTCCAATTTTAAGCAGGAACTGGCATGAAAACTTCTGCCGGATTCTGTCAAAGAGTACCAGGGCCGGAATTTCCAGAAAGGCCATTACGGAAAGTATGCGGCCCATGTCTTCGCTGTTTCCGCCTACACCTTCCACCACCTGCAGCATGAAGCTGTTGAGGATGGAATTGCTGAAAAATATGCCTACGCAGCCCACGCTCATGAGAACAAACAATTTGTTTCTTCTGACAAACTGTGCCAGATTGATTTCTTCGTCGTCAAGAGTTTCCTGTACCTGAACTTCTGCTGCAGAGCCGGTCTGTTTTTTCATTTTATCGTACTGACGCTTAGTCACAAAAATTGTAAACAGCATAAGCAGTAAAATGATTTCTCCGGAAACGGGAAGTACCTGCACTCCTTTTGCTTCCACCAGTGTTCCCATAAATGCGCAGATAACTGCATAGCAGAATGAGCCCACACTGCGGCAGATGCCGAAGTTTATATGCACTCCCGTTTCCTCCAGCTTGAAGGCCAGAGAATTAAACATGGGCTGAATGGTGATGAACCAGGCTACAGTAATTACATATACCAGCCACAGAGCTGCGGATTTCTGCTGAAGTATGTATGTAAAAAGCGTAAGCACCATAAGGAATATAGTTGACGCTTCCAGAAAGCCCAGCAGGGATATTTTTTTTGAACGGTCCGCAAAGTCTGCAACCACCGGCTGCAGGAATACAGCTGCCACATTGGCAACTGCCAGAATAATACCGATTTCGCCGTTGCTGTACCCTCTTGCAAGGAGCAGAACAGACGCAAAGCTGGTAGCAATTCCGTAGTACATCCAGTAGGTACCGTGGAGACCACCATATTTTATATTAAGTAATTTGCCCATTTGAGTTATACCTTCTTTAACAATTTAATTACGGTCAGATGTTTCAGCCTCTGCCGTTTACAGCAGCTGTGCCAGTCTTTCCAGATCTTCGTCAGTAGTAGCCCAGCTGGTGGCCAGTCTGATAACAGTGTGCTCATCATCAGCCTTTTCCCAGATGCTGTACATCACATCTTCAGCCAGTTCATCCAGTCTGCTGTTTTCAATTATTACGAACTGCTGATTGGTAGGTGATTCAAGATAGAAAGGAATACCTTTTTCTTTAATCAGAGCTTTTAACTGTTCAGCCTTTTCGATGGCGTTTCTGCCCAGCTGCATGTAAAGGTCGTCCGTAAAAAGCACATCAAACTGAATGCCCAGCAGACGGCCTTTGGCAAGGAGTGCGCCGTGCTGCTTCACCCTTGTCATAAACTGCTTAGGAGTGTTGTTTCTGGTAAAAACCAGTGCTTCCCCGCAGAAAGCTCCCACTTTGGTACCGCCGATATAAAAAGCGTCACAGAGTTCAGCAAGATCAGCCAGACTCACGTCAGTCTGTCTGCTGGCAAGTCCGTATCCAAGACGCGCTCCGTCCACATACAGAGGCATATCGAACTGCCTGCATACCTTGGAAATTTCTTCAAGCTCCTGTCTGCTGTAGAGAGTTCCGTACTCAGAC
>JAFQHT010000124.1 GCA_017397825.1 Bacillota bacterium
ATGAACAATGTGGCATCCACCATTTTTGCAAAGAGTAAATCCCTCAGTATTGTAATCACTTTCGACCCACTCACCCCAGGTCATTCCCTCTTCAACTTCAAAAGCTGTCCAGTTTCTTCCGTCCTCAAGCTTATCAAGCTTAATTTCAAAACCGGAGATTCTTGGTGCCTTTTCAATAGTTACAACCAGATCTGCTGCCTTTTCAGAAACCGCCTCATTGAAATATCCCGTATGGCCGCTGAAACTTACTGTCCCGCTTTCTCCGGAAGGGATTGTAAGTGTTTTAGAAAAATTTTCTGTATAAAAATCCTGCCCGCCTGCAACAAACGAGAAACATTTTACATCGACCATGTCGCTGAAATCTGCTGTATCTGCGACAAGTTTCCAGGCTCCCTGCGGTCTTATCACCATATTTGTCAGCTGAATATCAAGAGGATCCACAGAAGTGTTGGTAACTACAAGGTCATCTATAATCAGCTCATTTGAACCTTCTGTACACTGCATGCCGATGGATTCAGTTATTTCAAACTCCATAGTCATCGCCGCTATTTCCATATATACCGGCAGCGTAACCGTGTCTGCATATGCACAAATCATATTGAAATTAAGAATAATCAAAACAAGGCAAAGGATAAATCCCTTGCCTTTATGCCCTTTAAAATTCGTCATCATTTTGCCCCACTGCCTTTTAGTATGGAGAAACTGTTGCTGTAATCTTTGCAACCTGAGTGTCAGATACTGCGGTTAAAAAAGTACCTATATGGCCGGTAAAACCGATTTTAAGAGGTTCCTGGCCAGGTGCAATCAGCTTATCATCGCCATATTCTTTTTTTGCATTTGCAGAAAAATCATTGCCTTCAGAAACAAGGGAAAACTCTTTTGTACCTGCTTTTAATTCTGCAAAATACTTTTCATTGTCACTTTTAATTGTCCAGCCTGTTTCTGTGGATGCTTCAATTGAATCCAGTCTGAGCTGACCTGTTGCAGCATTATTTTTAATCTCAAGATCAGTTATGCTCAGTACTGAACTTCCCGCTGCAGCGGTCATTGTGATTCTGTCTGTGATGGTAAAATCAATACCTCCGGCACCATCTCCGATTGCCGGAGCAATAAGGTAAACCGGCACTTCATTGCCCTGTGCTGTAGTTCCTGTTGCCGCAAAGGCAGTACCCGCAGCAAGTGTCATCATTAAAACTAAAATCATAGCAGTTGTTAAAATCTTCTTCATTTTTAATTCTCCTTTTCTTTTTTTAAAATCAATAAAACTATACTTATTAAACTTGTAATCATCATCAGAAACCAAAGGTAACCTGACGCTGACACGCCGGTTTCAGGTACCGTTGTTACAATCTGAGGTTCCTCATGTGGTTCTTCCTGCTCACTCTCCGGCTGCAGCTGCTGAGGTTCTTCAGGAATTACTTCTGTGTCCGGAATTTCAGGTAAGTCCGGAATCTCCGGCTCCGGTTCATCAGAAGGTATTTCTTTATGCAGATTACAGATTGTTCCTGCATTAATATTATCTGCAGTATTGATTTTTACCTGGATTGTGTCTGCACCGCTTCCGGTTCTGGCAAAGGTAACCGACTTATAAAATTTCACATTCTCATCTTTTTCATTATTTTTTGTTACTTCCGGCTCATCTGTTTCACTGACTGAGCCTTTTATTATCCCCTTTTGTACTATACGGATTCCTCCGGCTTCGTTCAGAAGTACTTCAGTTTCCGTTCCTGCATCATCAGTAAATATGTGTGTCTGTCCTTCATCGATTTCAATTTTTTCACCCGCCGAAGAAAGAACTGCCATGTGTTCATATTTTACATTTCCGGAGTCCATGAAAGGCGTATGAAGCACTTCTGCTTCAATAACCACCGGCTGCGTTCCTGCACCCTTAAACACAATATCCTCTG
>JAFQHT010000125.1 GCA_017397825.1 Bacillota bacterium
ACAATCAGCTCCATGTGTACAGTTTTTGCGGAGTCTGAAGTAATCAGCCTTATCGGCAGGGGTGAGCCTAAGGAAAATATTGCTTTTGCGGTGGTGGATTCAATCGTAAGCAAGGTTGCTTCCCAGGCAAGCAGACTTCACGAAAAAGGTGAGGCTGTGTGCCTTACCGGCGGTCTCTGCGACTGTGAATATGTATGTAAAGCTCTTGAAAAGAAACTGCAGTCCCAGGTTATAACCAGTCCACAGGCCCGTTACGCAGGGGCACTGGGCGCGGCACTGGCTGCAGCTAAAATAAAATTATAACGGAGGTTATCATGGAAATAATTAAAGAATTACCGGAGGTTTTTGAAGAATTTGCTGATGCAAGAAAAAACTCTTTCCTGGCTGTTAAAGAATTAAAAGAAAAAAACGTACCTGTTATCGGTTCATACTGCACATACTTTCCTCAGGAAATTCCTATGGCTATGGGTGCGGCGTCTGTGAGCCTCTGCTCCACATCTGACGAAACCATTGCTGATGCTGAAAAAGACCTGCCTAAGAATCTCTGCCCGCTGATCAAGTCCAGCTACGGTTTTGCAAAGACTGACAAGTGTCCGTTCTTCTATTTCTCTGACGTTGTTGTAGGCGAAACAACCTGCGATGGTAAGAAGAAGATGTACGAATACATGGGCGAATTCAAGGATGTTTTCATCATGGAACTTCCTAATACTCAGAGAGAAGCAGCGCTTAAACTCTGGAAAGAAGAAATCATCTGTTTCAAGGAGTATCTTGAATCTAAATTCGGCGTTGAAATTACTGAAAATCAGCTCCGCCAGGCATGTAAGACAAACAATCAGGTAAGATCTTCACTTAAAGGTCTTTATGAACTGATGAAAAATGACCCTTGTCCTATTACAGGTTACGACCTTTTCAAAGTTCTCTACGGAAGCAGCTTCAAGTTCGACAGAAGCCTCATTCCTGCTGAAGTTGATGCTCTTGTAGAAAAGATCAAAAAAGAATATGCAGAAGGCAAGATGCTTGAAAAGAAGCCTAGAATTCTCATCACAGGCTGTCCTATCGGCGGCGCAACTGAAAAGGTTATCCGCGCAGTTGAAGAAAACGGCGGCGTTGTAGTTACATACGAAAACTGCTCAGGTGCAAAGTCCATCGACAAAAATATCGATGTTGAAGCTGAAGATATTTACGAAGCAATTGCAAGAAGATATCTTGACATCGGCTGCTCTGTAATGACTCCTGACACCAACCGTTTTGAACTTCTCGGCAGACTGATTGACGAATACAAGGTTGACGGCGTTCTGGAAATGACTCTTCAGGCTTGTCATACTTACAACGTTGAAACTCTGGCAATCAAGAAGTATGTAACTGAACAGAAGGATATTCCATACCTTGCTGTTGAAACTGATTACTCACAGACAGATGTAGGCCAGCTCAATACAAGAATCGCTGCTTTCATTGAAATGCTCTAAAAAGCTTGGCTTTTGGCCGGATCTGTGGTATACTTCTTAAGGATTATTTTTTAAGGAGAATATAATGGCAATTACACAGGAAATGATTGACAGAATCAACGAACTTTCCCGCAAGAAAAAATCTGTAGGTCTCACAGAGGAAGAGGCTGCAGAGCAGAAAGTTCTTTACAAAGAGTATATCGCCGCTTTCAGAGCCAATGTGAAGTCTCAGCTTGAAAACATTGAAGTTGTAGACAAAGATGGCAATCATCTGGCCGGCAGAAAAGCTAACTAAATAAAAATAATCAGGCCCGGAATTACGACAAGTTTTTCGGGTCTTTTGTTTTATAGTATGAACCAGGGGGTAAATATTATGAAACAGAGAAAAAAGAAGATTCTGGCTGTTTTAACGGCTGCTTTAATCGTAATTTTTCTGTCATCGGGGTCAGACATAAAAGGGGAAATGGCTGACCTGATAAGGGAAAGAACCGACGTGCTTAACGGTTATTTCTGCGGGCAGATAAATTACTATGATGCGCTTGCACGTATCGGGCAGGTGGAAAAGGGGAGACTGCTTGAAGAAGATATACTGGCCATGAGAGAGTTTTTCCAGACAGACATTGAGGAAGTTACCGGATATAAAATCAGGGATATTGAGATTACAAATTCAGACGAAGAACTGGTCTGTGCCGTAGTGAACATCGCATGGGAGGTGTCAGGTACGGACGGAGAAGAAGAAATCGAGGGTATTTACAGCGTAATCATGGAAAAAGATGAAAAAAGTTATAAACTTGTGCAATTTTTTTAGTATTTAGTGTTTAAATTTCTGAAAAATTTGGTATAATATTTAGGGTCAATTTATACTGACAAAGGAGTATAACAATAAAATGAGAAATGTATATTTAGATTACTCGGCAACTACACCGGTAAAAGAAGAAGTTTTACAGGAAATGATTCCTTATTTCACTGAGAAATTCGGTAATCCTTCCAGTTTATATGATAAAGGACTTGAGTCCAAAGAAGCAATTGACACAGCAAGAGCCCGCATCGGGAAACTCATCAATGCTGACCCTAAGGAAATTTTCTTTACAGCAGGCGGAACTGAAGCTGACAACTGGGCAGTTTTCGGCACAGCGGACAAGCTGAAGGAAAAGGGAAACCACATCATCACAACTAAGATTGAGCATCACGCAATGCTTCATTCCTGTGAATTCCTCGAAAAGCAGGGTTACGAAGTTACTTATCTCGGAATCGGTCCTGACGGCAGAATCAGTCTCGAAGAGCTTGAAGCAGCAATTACTGACAAGA
>JAFQHT010000126.1 GCA_017397825.1 Bacillota bacterium
GGCCGATGGTCGAGTAGGACAGTCTTGCTTTCAAATTGTCCTTTCTCATTGCGATAAGAGAGGAAAGAATAATCGTTGCAGCAGCAAGCCATGTCAGAAGTCTGCCGCCGCCGCACCAGGCTGCGCTTTCTGCCCCGAAAACAAACCACACTATACGCAGCACGCAGAATGCCCCTGCTTTTACAACAGCCACCGCATGAAGCAGCGCACTGACAGGTGTAGGTGCTACCATGGCAGACGGAAGCCAGCCATGAAGAGGCATAAGCCCTGATTTTACTGCACCGCCGCCCAGCATGAGGATGAAAAGCAGCAGCATTGCAGTCTGGCCCATGGAACCGGCCTCAATAAACCCTCCGGCTCTGAAATCAAGAGTTCCGTACTTTACGTATACAGTTACGATGGCCGCAAAAAACAGCTGACCGCTGATAAGGGTATACGCCAGATATTTACGTCCGGAAGCTTTTGCGCTGTCATTTCTGTAGTGTGAAACCAGCGGATATGTTGCAATTGTAAGCATTTCGTAGAATATGAAGAAAGTAATCAGATTTGCAGCAAAGGCAATACCGATTGCTGATGAAAGGCACACCGCAAATGCCGCAAAATACCCGGTCTGATTCTTTTCGTGGTGTCCTCTCATATACCCGATTGAATATATTGAGGTCACAATCCAAAGTCCGCTGGCAACGCAGGCAAATACCATCCCTGCCGCATCTGTTCTGAATGCCAGAGAAATCCCGTCAACGATCTCCCACGGACTGCAGTAATATTCATTTCCGGCAAGAACGGCCGGAACCATGGAAAATACCAGCAAAGCCTTGATAACAGCTGCCCCGAGGGTAATCCCCTCCCGCACATCCGGCTTCACACGGTTTCCGCAAATCATAATAAGTACAGCTGCCAGAAGCGATACAGCAACAGCGGCCAGAGGTCTCAAACTTTCAATTATCATGCCAGGAACACCTCCAGTACCGTTTTCTCAATAAAATCAACCACCAGGCTGTTACCCAGTCCAAGGGCTATAATCATAGCTGCCGCCATGAGAAGGGGAATCATTATGCGCAGAGGCAGTTCCTTTCCGCCATGTTCTGCTGCAGGATACCGGTCTTCCATCTCAGTTTCTTCGCCCATGAACAATTTTTCGAATATGCGGAAGAAGTATATTGCACCCAGCAGGCTGCTGGCAACAAGCACAGCAACATAAAAATACTGTCCGTTCTGGATTGCCCCAAGTGCCAGATACCATTTGCTGAAAAATCCCGCGAAAGGCGGAAGTCCGACCATGGAAAGAGCAAGTGTCACCAGCGTAAGTGATGTTACCGGCATTTTTCTGTAAACCTGCCCCATATTGTCTGTATACTCGATATGATACTTATATTTAAGCGCCGCTGAGGTGTAGAAAAGACCTGTTTTCATAAACGCGTGGCTCACAATGTGGAGCACAGCACCTGCGATTCCGTAAAAATTGCCGATGGCAAACCCAAGAGCAATATATCCCACCTGACAGATACTTGAGTACGCCAGAATTTTGTTATTTTTGTGATAACGAAGCGCCTTGAGTGAGCCGAAAAGAATGCCGCACACAGCCATAACTCCTACGATTTTATGTACAGTGCCCATCATCGGCAGGCTTTCATCAAATATGCAGAAGAAAAATCTGAACATAGCATAAGCCGGAATCTTGATCATTATACCGGCAATCATAGGGTCAGCCGCATGATGTGCATATGAATGAGCTGCTGGCTGCCAGCCGTGAAGAGGAAAAAGCGCCATTTTTACACCAAGTCCCACTACAAGACATGCCATAGCGATTATGATTACAGTCATGTTTTCCACATCCTGCAGGCGCACTGCCATATCCGCCATATTCAGCGTACCTGTTGCAGAATAAAGGAACCCAACGCCCATCAGATACATGCACGCACCGATAGTACCTGTAAGAAGGTATCTGAAAGCAGCCACTGGAGCTTTTTCTTCACCGATAGCTATGAGTCCGTAGCCCGCAAGGGATACAATTTCCATGAAAACATAAAGGTTAAAAGCATCTCCGGTGGATGACATACCAAGCAGGCCGATTGCCAGGAAGCAGAGGATTGAATAATATCCTGCACTTCTGAAACGGTGTTTCGGATTAGCCTCTTCAAAAGGGCTGCTGAAAAGCGCAGTCATGGCGCCTATGGCAGCAACCATAGCAATCATAACGGCATTGACACCGTCAATTACAAATTCAATACCATAAGGAGGATTCCAGCCGCCCATCCAGTAATGTACCGGCTCGCCTCTTTCTGCCACATTTACCAGCTGCATTACTGACATGACAAAAGAAGCAAACAGAGCTCCAATTACGGTTTTTTTGCCCCATTCAGGGCTGTAGTAGCTGATAAGCGGGCAGAGAATTGCCCCCATCAGCGGAACGATTATTATTAAAACAGGAAGGTGATTTATCATTTTTTCCACCTCTTTCCTGTTATTTCTTCTTCTTCAATAGTACCGTAAATTTCTTTAATCTTCATAAGAAGCGCAAGTGCAACCCCTGTAGTACCAAGGCTTACAACGATTGCTGTAAGCATAAGCGCGTGAGGCAGAGGGTTGATATATTCCTCGGCTGACGTCAGATTATGTACGAGCACAGGCAGCGTACCTCCGTCTTTCTGGCCCAGCGTAAGAAAGAAGAAGATGATGGCAACCTGCATAATGTTCATGCAGATAATTTTCTTCATGTAATTGCCGCATACAATCATGCCAAAAATCCCCAGCCCCATAAGGATGAAGGTCAGCATGTATATTCCTTTTTCGGCAAGAAAGATTTCAAAAACATCAATCATCAAATTCTGTCCTTTCAAGTACAACTTCCAGAATATTTATAATAGTTCCCATTACGCAGACAGTAACACCTGCCTCGATCATAAAAATCCCCACAGAATGAAGCATTACGATTTCTTCCGTCATAAATGCAAATGGAAGGTGGTCATACTCCAGAAAATAACCGCCGTTAAACATAGGCAGAACTCCAGTAAAGGCGTAAATAAATACACCCAGTCCGGCAATAATAGCTGCCGCTTCTTCAGTAAAATTTCCCAGACTGTTCTGAAAGCTCGGAATCAGCCGGTCAATCATGTATGCGATTGCAAGAAGTGCTCCTGCCTGGAAACCGCCGCCCAGTGATATTTCACCATGGGAAAGCACATAAAACGCATATATTACGATTACAGGTATGATTATTCTGAATCCGGTATCCAGTACAGTTCCGCCGAAACTTACACCATTGAGGTCGTGCTCATTACGTTTTCCTTTCACAACCTTTCGCTTTGAGGAAAGCACCATCAGGGTAGTGACACCTGCCAGGAACATTACACAGGTTTCAAAAAGAGTATCAAATCCTCTGTAATCGGCAAGTACTGCTGTAACCATGTTTGGGGCTTCCGTATCATGAAGCGCATTTGTAATATAATATACAGACAGATAACCGTTAGGCGCTGAGTTGATATCGCCTATTGCAGGAAGAAAATCTCCCATAACAAAACCTGCAGTTATTACACCAGCGATTATGACGATTACTCCTATTACTTTTACTTTGTCCATTATTTACACCGCCTGCTGATAGATTTGATGGCAATAATGAAGTAAACGGTTGAAATTACCCCGATTACAGCCTCCGTGAAGGCAACGTCTGCTGCCCCTACAAGTATATAAAGAACCATGGCCACGAAGCTGAAAGCACAGTAGATAACCGTTACTGCCAGCAGGTCTTTGTGGAAAATCACTACAATTGCAATTGCAATAAGAATCAGCAGGAAGTATGCTTCCAGTAATATTACAGGCATTGATTTTCCTCCTCTCTATGCTCTCTTTCATGCATTATTTCATCTATTTCATCTTCGAAATGTTTAAGCCCTTCTTTGTAGGCCACCTTATCGATAATGTGTGTGCCGATAGGCCCGCCTACCAGTGTCAGGACAAGCACCATGAGAATTTTGATTCCCGCGTTAGTAAATCCTTCGTACACAAACAATCCTATACAGCAGCAGCCAATACCCATAGCCTGTCCGACGCCAAGTACCTGCAGACGGCTGAAAAAATCCTGGTACCTCACCATGCCGATCACCGACACCAGCAGGAAGTAAAACCCTATGGTAAGCATTACAATTGTAAAAACCCATCTAATCTCCATTCTTTTTACCTCCTCTTCCGCTCATGAACTTAGCCACTATAACTGAACTTACGAAACTGAGGATCGTAAATGACAGCGCTATATCAATGTACATACTGGTTCTTCCGTCGATAAAACCAATAAGCATGAGCATTATCGACACAAAGTTACTTATAGCGAGAATAGCTGCAAAATGATTGTAAAAGCCGTCTTTACGCAGGAGAATTACAATAAGCGGCAGCATCATTATTATCACACATAAAAGATATACGACAAAGAATTGTTCCATTAATCAATCTCCTTAGGTATTTCTGTAAGAGTAGCTTCCGGCATAGGTACAAACTGGCAGGTTTCCCTGAAAATTTCGGCGACTTTGCGCTGCATTGTACCCTCAAAAACTCCGTCCGCAGCAGCCTTGGTCAGTGCGTGAATCTCAAATACTCCTTCTTCACTGACATCAAGAGTTATGGTTCCCGGTGTCAGAATTATTGAATTTGCAAGGACTGCACTGGCCATGGGATTTTCAAAAGGCATTTTGAAGAAAATAATTCTCGGTCTGGTTTCAACAACTCCGAAAGTCGCACTGGTAACGTCCAGCGTTGCAAGAACAATCTGCCAGAGAAGCCAGAAAACATATCTGAACGCTTTTACAGGACGGGCATCAAGAAGAAAAAACTCCCTGCCGGTGCTTATATTTCTTACAATCAGAAATGGCCCGCAGATGTATGCTGTTGCCACAGCAAAAACAAAACCCATAATCAGGAATTTTGCTTCAAATCTGCCTGACAGCAGAATCCAGCAGGCGTATAAAATTACAGTTAAACCAATAAAATAAGCCAATGGAGCTCCATTGACCTTAAAATTACCTGAATTAAATTTCATAGTCTTCCTCCAGCGAGAACGGCATTTATACGTATAATATTAAAATTATACCTTTTTGATATATCTGCTGTCAAGAATATTTAACAATGTTTTGGCATTTATGTTTTAAAAATGTTTTTTCAAAACTTTGTGAACATCTGTTTACTTTTTGTTCGTGATATGTTAATATATTTAAATAAAAGTAAACTCATGTTTCATGCGAGACGTCTGAGATAAAAGGAAAGGTGAGGAAATTATGTTAAAGGAAAGAGAACAGAAGATTTTAGACTATATGAAGGAAGAAATCAGAACCAAGGGATACCCTCCTACAGTAAGGGAGATTTGTTCTGCCCTTGGTATCAAGTCCACTTCCACTACACATAAGGATATCGAAAGCCTTGTAAGACAGGGCTATCTGGTAAAGGACCCTTCCAAGCCGCGTGCTCTTATGGTGGTTGACCCTTCCGAAAAAAATGGTCATACTGCCCCTGCAGCCGGTAATGTCTCTGCGTTCCCTGAAAAGGATATCGTTGAAATTCCTATTGTAGGCAGAGTTGCTGCCGGCACACCTATACTGGCAGAAGAGAATATCGAAGATACATTCCCAATCCCTGCAAGATATGCTGCAGGCGGTACCAACTTCATGCTCCGCGTCCGCGGCGAAAGCATGATTGAAGCCGGTATTATGGATGGTGACCTTATACTCGTTCAGCAGACACAGAATGCAAATAACGGCGAAATCGTAGTTGCAATGATTGATGGTTTTGAAAGTGAGGCCACAGTCAAGACTTTTTACAGAGAAAACGGTCATATCAGACTCCAGCCGGAAAACCAGTCCATGAGTCCTATCATCGTTCAGGATGTTAAGATTATGGGTAAGGTAAAAGGTGTATTCAGATATTTTGCATAAACTCTATAAATGACTTAAGCGCAGCCTTACTCACACAGGCTGCGCTTTTTTGTATCCTGAAGATATTCAGTTTCTTTTGTGTTTATTATTCTCTGCTACTATGTCTCTGTTAAGTAAGCTGCCAGTCGATTGGTTTCTGTCCCGTAGCTTCAAGGAAACGGTTGGCACGGCTGAA
>JAFQHT010000127.1 GCA_017397825.1 Bacillota bacterium
TCCAAGGAAGACTTTGTGGAAATCCTCACCAAGCCTGAAACGCTCTTATCAAGCAGCACAAGGCTCTCCTTGAAACTGAAGGAATCGGCGTGGAATTCACTGAAGGTGCAATCGACCAGATTGCTACGATCTCCTTCATGATGAACGAACAGACAGAAAACATCGGTGCGAGAAGACTTCACACCGTACTGGAAAAACTTCTTGAAGATATTTCTTTCAACATTCCTGAAATGACTGAAAACGTAGTCATCGACGAAGAATACGTAAAGGAAAAATTCGAGGAAACAATACAGGCAGAAGATCTGGACAGATATATTCTGTAATTTTTGCAGTAATCTACTGACCGCTGGGAGGCGGGATGATATGGGTAAGGAAATATTAAAAAAAATCAGAAAACTTAACTGGGTGCTCAGCGAAAGTACCACAGGAAATCTTTCTTATGAAGACCTGAGCAGAATTCTCAGTGAAATTATCGATGCCAATGTATATATTCTTGACATCAGAGGCGAAGTAATCGGTGTGGCATATAACAAAGAAGCCGACAGTTCCACTTATGAAAATGAGCATGGTGTGGAAAGAGTTCCCGAACAGGACAATAAAATGTTCCTGGCTGCAACCGAAACCACGCCAAATCTTATTGGGGATGCTCTCGTTCAGCTTCTTGGTGCAGACTATGAGCATAAGGAAAAATATCATACAATTATTCCTGTTGTCTGCGGCGGTGAAAGACTGGGAACGCTTCTTCTTGCCCGTTATGTTGACATTTTTGAAGATGAGGATCTGGCTCTCTGTGAATATGGAGCTACTGTAGTAGGCCTTGAAATCAGACGTAACCAGCAGGCTGAACATGCCCGCGAACGCAGCATGAGACTGGCTGTGGACATGGCACTGGAAACTCTTTCTTTCTCTGAAAAAGATGCACTGGATAAAATTATTAAAGAGCTTACAGAAGATGAAGGTCTTATTGTAACCAGCAAAGTGGCTTCACAGTACGGCCTTACAAACTCAGTGGTTGTCAATGCACTGCGCAAGATGGGCAGTGCAGGCCTTCTGGAATCAAAATCCCTTGGCATGAAAGGAACCCATATCAGAATAATTAATCCGTATCTTAAGGAAACGGTAATTAAATAAAGTAATTAAGAGGCATTTGGATTGCTGGTTATGTGGTCTGGATGCCTTTTTTGTCAAAACATGTCGGAATATGTCGACAAGTAGCTGGTTGACACACAAAGAAAAATGTAATACAATTGTATTACAACAAGAAAGAAGGGAGGTATTTATATGACAATTTCATTGAGAATGAGTGAAAAAGATACTACCTTGATTAAGCAATACGCACAGCTGCAGAATTTGAGTGTATCTGAGTTTATCAGGCAGACAGTAATGGAAAAAATAGAAGAAGAACTTGATATAAAAGCATACAACGAAGCGATGGAAGAATACAAGAAGAACCCTGTGACTTATACTCTTGAAGAAGTTAAAAGGGAGTTGTTAACTGATGAAGTATAGTGTTTTATTCACTGAAAAAGCAAAAAGAGGTTTAAAAAAGATAGATCGCCCTGCTGCCATTATGATTCTGAACTGGATTGAAAAAAATCTGGAAGGATGTGAGAACCCGCGTCTGAAAGGAAAGCCGTTGGTTGAGAACCATAAAGGACAGTGGCGCTGGCGTATAGGTGACTACCGCATCATTGCAGAAATTCAGGACGATAAGATTATTATTTTGGTTCTTGATATAGGTCACCGCAGAGAAATTTATAAATAATGGCAGGAAGAATCCCTCAGCCTTTCAAAAAAGGCCGGGGGATTTATTTATATAGCCTTGACAATGTCGAATATCGACATTATAATATAAACAAACAATGTCGAATATCGACAAAACCGTTCAAGGGAGGCGTTAAATTCAATGGCCAGAGAAAAATTACAGACACTGACTGAGCAGATGTTTTACACATTGCTTTGCTTATATGAAGAAGGCTGCGGCGCCGACATTATGAAGAGAACAGAAGAACTGACAGGCGGCAGAGTGAAAGTCGGCTCAGGTACTTTATACAATCTTATAGAACAGTTTCTGGAATCAGGAATGATCAGGGAAACAGGCGTTGACGGAAGAAAAAGAAGTTATATTTTAACTGATAAAGGTATAGAAACGCTGGAAGCAGAATATGGCAGAATGATTTGTTTACTCAGGGATTTTGAAAAGCTCAATGTGCGTAAAAGGGGTGAAGAAAAATGTCAGGAAAAGGATTCGACACTAAATATCAGCTTCCCAATTGGTGCTTGTTTGACTACAGAAGTGTAGAAAAAAACCTTGAAAAAATGTCAGCCGAAGGCTGGAAACTTGAAAACATAGGGGTTTTGCTCTGGAAATATACCAGATGCAGTCCAGAAAAGAAAAAATATGAGGTGATATTTTCAAAAGACAATCCGGAGTTTGAAGAATTATCGAAACCTCATCATCTCATGCTGTATTCACTTTGCGAAGAAGGCGGCTGGAAAAAAGAAGGACAGTGGAGAAATATGCAGATTTTTTCAAATGCTGATGAAGAAGCAGAACCTCTGGTAACCGATGAAAGTATAAGACTTAACAGTATCCGCAGAGCGATGAAAGGCTCATATGTACTTAATAATCTGATGGTATTTGTGTGCACGCTTATTGTTTTTCAGAATAATTTTAACAGGTATCTGGCAGATCAGACAGAATCGTATTTATGGGCTTCAATTTTCACAGCATATGCATGTGCAGTAACAGCAATAATGTTGGTAATGTACGGGATATGGGTGCGGCTGTCGGAAAGAAGCATCGCAAATGGCGGTTCATGCGCAGATGCAAGGTGGATTAACATAGTGCAGAATATTATTCTATGGGGAATCTTTGTGCTGGCAGCCGTATATGGAATTCTGATGAAGGAATCCATGTTTAAAATTATAAGTCTGATTGTCATATGTTTTTTAGCAGTCGGCTGTGTAGGAGCAATTCCAGGATATATGAAAGGAAAAGGTGTATCCAAAACAGCAAATATATTGATTTCACTGACTTTAGGAGTAATAATTTTGCTTATATATGTAATTGTAACTGTTATAATGATGAATACTTAAAGTTCACCACGCCCCCTGATGCAGCATATACTGCTTCAGGGGGTATTTTTTATGAAAAGACTGGTTACCATACTTCTTGGCATTGCAATGATGGGTCTGGGCGCGACTCTGCTGGTAAAAGATGTGTATGGCCAGAGCATTGCCGGTACGGCCCGTGATATCGCCGTCAATCATGTTTCATCAAAAATCAATGCCAGCCTGAGGCAGGGCATCTACAGCGCAGACCTTGACGGGCCGCTGCTGACGGTGGAGCGTGACAGCGAAGGTAATATAAAATACATAGAACCCGATTCAAGGCTCATAAATAAGCTTGTGCTGGAGTTTATGGGAGGGGTGCAGGAGAAATACTCCCTTGACGATACGCAGGCTGTAAAAGTGAATCTGGGGGTCGTGACCGGGAGTAAAATTCTTTCCCAGCTGCCATTCACCACCACCATCAGGGTCCAGCCTTTGTCGCTGACCAAGTTTCAGTACGAGACCGAGTTCGAAACCCAGGGCATCAACCAGACCCGTTACTGCGTCTATTGTACCATCAACAGTACAATCCGCATACTGGCGCCATTCACCAATGAGACTGCCGAGATTAACAGGCGCTTTCTTATTGCTGAAGCTATTGTGGTGGGCGTGGTTCCCGACAACTATGTTCAGGTGCCGGAAGAGGAAATTCTGGATGCAGTGAATTAGGCAATGACAACTTACGGAAAGTGTGGTATAATATCAGCCATGTTAAGATTCAATGAAAACAACGAAGTAATCCGTCAGGATGAATATAAGGCTATTCTGGTCGGTCTTCAGCGTGACCGCGAAGAAGACATTTCCTATTCCATGGAGGAATTGAAAGGACTTGCAGAGGCAGCCAATGTGGAAGTTCTGGGCATGATGACACAGAATCTGGAACGTCCCAACACGGCTACCTTAATCGGGAAAGGAAAGGTCGAAGAACTAACAGAAATGGTCAGAAATATGGAAGCAGATACAGTGCTTTTCAACGATGAACTTACAGGTATGCAGCTGCGTAATCTGGAAGATGCTGTTGGCGTGCGCGTAATTGACAGAACAATTCTTATTCTGGATATTTTTGCGGACAGGGCAAGCTCAAGAGAAGGGAAGCTCCAGGTGGAACTGGCACAGCTCCAGTACCGCATGCCGAGACTTACAGGTTTCGGGAAGTCTCTTTCAAGACTGGGTGGCGGTATCGGCACAAGAGGTCCCGGCGAAAAGAAGCTGGAAACTGACCGCCGTCATATCGAAAAGAGAATGTATGACATAAAAGAAGAACTGGATCAGATAAAAAACACACGGGGCGTGCAGCGCGCCAAGCGTGAAAAAAGTGAAATCCCTGTGGTTGCACTTGTAGGCTACACCAACTCCGGTAAATCAGCCCTTATGAACCGCCTGCTGACACTCACCGAAAAAGAAGAAAAGACTGTTTTCGAAAAGAACATGCTTTTCGCAACTCTGGATACTGCTCAGCGCAGCGTGGTTCTGGATACAAATCATCAGTTTATTCTGGTTGATACTGTAGGTTTTGTGAGCAAGCTGCCTCACTCACTGGTAAACGCTTTCAAGGCCACACTGGAAGAAGTGGCATATGCGGATCTTCTTATTCACGTGGTTGACTCCTCTTACGAAAACCACGAGTTCCACATCAATGTCACCAACAAGGTTCTTAAAGAAATCGGTGCCGGTGATAAGGAGAAGATTATGGCCTTCAACAAAATCGACCTGATTGAAGACCCCGGCATGATTGTGCCTGTACAGGGTGCAGAGAATATCTGCATCTCTGCAAAGCAGGATATCAATATTGACCAGCTCATTGAACTCATCAAGAGCAGGATTTTCAAAGATAATGTCCGTGCCCAGCTCCTGGTGCCGTACACAAGAGGGGATATTTCTTCTTATCTCTGTGAAAAGGCCAAGGTAAATGTCATGGACTACCGTGAAAACGGTACTTATTTTGACGTGGAGCTGAAAACAGCAGACTATCAGAGGTACAAGGAATATGAAATTATATAGCACAGTCCGCGGGGCAGCTCAGGCAGAGCAGATTATTGAGAAATCACGGTTCATTGCCTATGAGAGCCCTGTGCAGACTAAAGAAGAGGCAGATGCTTTCATCGCTTCTGTAAAGAAAAAACATAAAGATGCGACTCATAATGTGCCGGCAATGGTAATAGGGGACAAGTTCCAGATTCAGTGGGCTTCCGATGACGGTGAACCCCAGGGAACATCCGGCGCACCTATGGTTCAGATGCTTGTAAATGAGGGGATAACCAATGTTGTAGTGGTTGTAACCCGTTATTTCGGTGGAATCAAACTGGGTACCGGCGGACTTGTACGCGCATATACAAGCAGCGCCAAGCTGGGTCTTGAAGCTGCGGGCATCTGTGATATAGAAGAAATGTGCCTGCTTACATATGTAGTGGACTATACTTATCTGGCAAAACTTCAGAATCTTGCCGGAGGTGATCTGTTTAAAATACAGGATATTGCATATACTGATGTTGTTGAAGTAAAACTTTCCTGCTATCCGGAAAAGGCAGAAGAGGTTATTTCTCTTGTCACAAACCTTACGGGTGGCAAAGGAACGTTGAAAAATCAATGTATTGAGCTTGTCCAAAATTAATTTTAAAAATTTTGAAAATTCTTATTGACAATGTTTGGCGGATATGCTATTATAATCAAGCGCTCACGAGAGAGGCAATAAATGCTTCGGAGCGAGACGAAAAAAGTTTTGAAAAAGTTAAAAAAAGTGCTTGACAAAAGACACAACATAGTGTATAGTTAATAAATGTGTCGAGCAGATATGAACGACATAATGTGGGGGCTTAGCTCAGCTGGGAGAGCATCTGCCTTACAAGCAGGGGGTCACAGGTTCGAGCCCTGTAGCCCCCACCATATACCAGTTTATAGGATGGCCTGGTAGTTCAGTTGGTTAGAATGCCAGCCTGTCACGCTGGAGGTCGACGGTTCGAGCCCGTTCCAGGTCGCCAACTTTTTTAAATAACTTGATATGCTGGTGTGGCTCAACGGTAGAGCAGCTGATTTGTAA
>JAFQHT010000013.1 GCA_017397825.1 Bacillota bacterium
TGCAGCAGGTGCTGCAGCAGCAGAAGAAGAACAGACTGAATTCACAGTAGTTCTTGAATCCGCTGGCGCAGAAAAGATCAAGGTTATCAAGGCAGTTAGAGAATTAACTGGTCTTGGCCTCAAGGAAGCTAAGGAAGTAGTTGACGGAGCTCCATCCAACCTTAAGGAAGGCGTTGACAAGGCAGAAGCAGAAGCTATCAAGAAGTCCTTAGAAGAAGTTGGCGCAACTGTAGTTCTTAAGTAAAGTGAGTCTCGAAAGCTAAGCTTTCGTTTAGACGAACTTTCGCAAAGCTTGCCCGGGAAGCCGAGAATAGCGATGGCTGATTGGCTGCAAGCGATTGCGGATAACAAATGCAAATTAAGAGTCCACCTATGTGGGCTCTTTTTTTTATCTTTTTGTAAAAAACTATTGACCTTCCTCCTGGTGGAAGGTATAGAATAAAGTAAAGCTTCACACAGAAACAAAAAAAGAAGGGGTAATACAATTGAAAATCAATCAGGTTGAACAACTCGTCGGCATTACGAAAAAGAACATAAGGTTTTATGAAGAGCAAGGGCTGCTCAGTCCGGAGAGGAACAGGGAAAACGGGTACAGAGATTACAGCGAAGCAGATGTGAGAACTCTTGAACAGATTAAACTATTACGCAAGCTGGGGCTGCCCATTGAGGAAATACGCCTTATGCAGAAAGGCAAAGCTACTGTGGCGGATAGTATGCGGCGACATCTGGTGACCATCGAAAGGGAGCAGCGAAATCTTGAGCAGGCAGCAAAATTATGCGAAGTACTGAAAGGGCGTGACGGATTGCTTGACGATCTGGATGTGGGGCAGTTGCTGGCAGAAATGTCCGAACTGGAAAGAGGCGGCACATCGTTCAGAGATCTCAACACATGGGACGTCAAAAAAATCCGCTATGCGGGAGCTTTCGGGGCATCAATAGTTATGATACTGCTGATGGCGGGTCTTTTTGCAGTAATGTTGTGGGGCTTCAACACTGAACCGGAAGATGCGCCTCCGCTGCTGCTGGCAGTTATCTTTCTGGCTGTACCTGTAGCGGTTGCAGGCGGTGTGATTCTGGCGCTTATGCAGAGAATCAGGGAAATCAAGAAGGGAGAGGCTGACGATGCAAGGAAATTCTAAGAAAAAAATAGGCGCAGCGGCTGCTGCTGCGGTAGTTGTTGCATTTGTGGCGATAATAATTGTGGCCTTCATATTTATAATAAAAGGAGAAGAAGATGCCGGAGCTGATGGGGTGCTGATTGCATATGTAGGACTTCTCTCCGCGATAATAATAGGTGTACTTGTTGCACTCTGGCAGAGATTTAAAGAAATTAGCAGAGGCGAAGAAGAAGAATCAAAAAAATACTGATGCGAGCTTTGGGAAAACAGGAAGGATAAATCATGACAGAAGAAAAAGTTGTTATAGGAAGAGACGGAGAATATCCGCTGGATGGAATTCTGACATTGCCGGATAGAACTGAAGGGGCGGTTGCAGCCGTTGTGATGGTACATGGGTCAGGGGCTTCCAATATGGACGAAAAAATCGGCGGTTGCACTCCTTTTAAAGACCTTGCAGAAGGTCTTGCTGAAAGGGGGATTGCGTCTGTCAGGTATGATAAAAGAAGCTTTGCACACGGCAGAAAAATGGTCAAGGCAGGGCGGATAACAGTAAAAGAAGAAACTATTGATGATGCGGTTCTGGCTGCCAATTTGCTGCGCTGCGACCCGCGCATTGACAGCGGAAGGATTTTCATACTGGGACACAGCATGGGCGCTATGTTAGCACCGCGCATTGACGCCGAAGGCGGAGATTTCTGCGGAATTATAATGATGGCAGGAACGCTGCGCAGACTTGAAGAGGTGATGATGAGTCAGAATCAAGCGGTTCTGGAGTCGACCAAAGGCCTGGTGCGGATGATAGTAAAGAAGCAGGTGAGCAAGCTTGAAAAACTGTTTGCCGGGCTTGATGAAATGACTGATGAAGAGGCTATGTCCAAAAAAGTCGGAGGTGGTACTACTCTGTATTATTTCAAAGAAATGGCGAAAATCCCGGCAGCTGATTATCTGCGTAACTCTCAGAAACCAATGCTTATAATGCAAGGGGCAAGGGATTTTCAGGTTTCTCTGGAAAAAGACTTCGGTTTATATAAGGAACTGCTTGGAAACAGGGAGGATGTGGAGTTCAGAGTGTATGAGAATTTAAATCATGCTTTCGTGCAGGCTGTTTCTGATGATATAATGAAAGCAAAGCAGGAATATGCCGCAGAGCGTCACATCGGCCCGCAGGTAATGGACGATATTGCAGATTGGATAAAAAGTGTTTAGAACATTAAGGAGGAAATGAAAATGTTATTGATTACATTAAATTATGTGCCGGGAAAAGAAATCGAAGCGTTGGGGGTTGTGAAAGGGACCACAGTGCAGACAAAGAACTTCGGAAAGGATTTTATGTCCGGAATGAAGACTCTGGTGGGAGGCGAGCTCAGCGCCTATACTGAAATGTTAAATGAAGCACGCCAGATTGCTACCAAGAGAATGGTCGATGAGGCAGAAGCTCTCGGAGCCGATGCAATTATAAATATCAGATACGGTTCAGCATCCATGATGCAGGGAGCTGCGGAAGTAGTTACTTACGGCACTGCTGTTAAGTATAAATAAGCTATATAATAGGAAGAAAAGATGAAAAACCGGGCACATAGTGTTGCCCGGTATTTTATTTGAAAAAATCGAAAAAACTTTAAAAAAGGTGCTTGACAAAAGGGAGGGATGGTGGTAATATATGAGAGTTGTCGCTCGAGACAACGCCGCGCAAAAAACTTTTTCAGAGAAGCAAAGCTTCTCCCTCGATTTTCAACATTGCGGCAACGCCGATTAAAAAAATGAAGAAAATCGTAAAAAAGTTTCAAAA
>JAFQHT010000128.1 GCA_017397825.1 Bacillota bacterium
GTTCCTATCAAGGACGCTACAAACGAAGAATGTATCGAACTTTCCAAGGTAGTAGGCAAGAGAATTGCAGAAGAAGCAGACCTTCCTGTTTTCCTCTATGAAATGTCCGCACAGAAGCCTGCCCGCAAGAACCTGGCAACAATAAGAAATGGCCAGTTCGAAGGCATGGCAGAAAAAGTGCGCGACCCTGAATGGGAACCTGATTTCGGCGGCGCAAGAATCCACCCTACAGGCGGAGTGGTTGCAGTAGGCGCAAGACCACCTCTTGTGGCATACAACCTTAACCTTAACACTTCCGATGTTGAAATCGCTAAGGCAATCGCAAAGATTATCCGCGAAAAAGACGGCGGTCTCAATAATGTAAAGGCTATGGGCTTCATGCTTGAAGACAGAGGAATCGCACAGGTTTCCATCAATATGACTGACTACCGCGTGACTCCGCTTTACAGAGTAACTGAAATGGTTAAGATGGAAGCTGCAAGATATGGCGTACAGGTTATCGGCAGTGAAGTAATCGGCCTTTGCCCAATGAAGGCACTCATCGATTCTGCAGAATACTATCTGCAGATTGAAGACTTCGATTTTGACGGACAGGTACTTGAAAACTACATTTTATAATCTTTTCAGGAGTAAAAGAAAATGACTACAAACAGAGACTTTTCTAATTCTTTTTCACTGACCGATGAAATTGCAGATGTTGTAAGAGAAAGAATTTTAAAAGGTGAATACGAAATCGGCGAAAAAATCAAAGAGAACCAGATTGCCACAGAGCTGCGAGTAAGCCGCACCCCTATCCGTGAAGCATTCAAGCTCCTGGAAAACGAAGGGCTTATTGACTACATACCCAACAGGGGCTGCTTTGCCAAAGGCTTTACCCAGCAGGATGTGGATGATATTTATGCTGTAAGGGAAGCTCTTGAGGAACTGGCAGTTTCGTGGGCGGTTGAGAGAATCACGCCGGAAGAAGTGATTGCCCTTGAAGAGGAATGTGATCTGATGGAGTTCTATACCAAGAAAAAAGACCGCAAAAAAGTTCTGGAACTGAACTCTACTTTCCACGATATCATTTATACTTCAGCAAGAAGCAGATTCCTTGCCCAGGTACTCCGTTCCTATAAGGAGTACATTGATAAGACACGTAAGGCGATTTTTTATGAGCAGTCTTATCTTGAAGCAATTCTGGCAGAGCACAGAATGATTCTTGAGGCAATCAAAGAAAGAGACCGCGAAAAAGCAATTGACGCAATCCGCCATCATCTGGAATCTTCACAGAGCAGGGCAGAAAGAGTCTGGAACCTGAAATAGGCTGGTTTTAAAGGTAATATTAATATAAAAAGGAAAAAAGCTTCTCGAAAGAGAAGCTTTTTTCCTGAAAGTGTGTGTGTATTCAATAAAAGAAGGAAAGTTTGCTATTTGTTCCTCATCCCCTTAGAACACTTTAATTTTAACAACCAAAAGTGAAGAGTTGGTGTCGTTTTTATTAAAATATTATGGGAATGCTCCGGGGAATCAGCACGCTATAACTGCTGACCTGCCATGAGGTTATACATTTCCATATCGTTTTCTGCTTCTGCGTCGTAAACTACTTCGCCGCCCAGCACGGTCATTGAAGCATGGACTCTGGAAAGAAGACCAGGCTCCAGATCTAAAAGGTTTTCGTCGAAGATTGCGAAGTCAGCAAGTTTACCGGATTCAATGCTTCCAAGATGGTCGCTCATGCCGAGGACTTCAGCAGCGCCTACAGTCATGTGGTCGATGGCTTCTGCCGTAGTAAGGTTGCTGCCGCTCAGGCTGCCGGCCGCTTCAAGGTTTGTGCCCCATGTTTTGAAAGCACTTTCCCAGTACATGTAATTTTCCATTTCTTCCTTGGTAGGCTCGCTGTCGCAGGCGATTACGAAGACATTTTTATATCCTTTGCTGCGGACATGTTCAAGTGACGCATATGCCAGGAGCATGTCGCTACGGTTGTTTGCTTCAAGGAAAATATCAAAACCTCTGTCGCAGACTTCCTCAAGAATTGTATTCAGTGATTCCTGAGTAAAAGGAATAGGTGAATTATCGTTATCCACGGAGATGTTGAGCATGTTTGCGTGAATCATATTGCCCAGCTCCAGACAGTTAGTCTTACGTGTCATCAGTCTGTGAACCACGCCTTTAGGAAGGAGCGGACGGTTCATATAGAAAGAACCGAAGAATCTCTGGCGCATTTCACCTTCATTGAAAAGACCGATGATGGAGTCCTGATAAAGGTTTTCGAAGTAGTCAGGTGACTGAAGGTTCAGTACGGAAGTAAAACCTCTGTCAGCCAGATCACTGATCTCTCTGCGGACGTCCATTTCAACCACGTCAAAGTCAAAAGGAATGAAGAGGTTAAGTACATAACCGATAGTGATTGTGCTTACCATTTCTTCTTCTGCGGTTTCCACGATAATCTTATCTGCAACTGTGTTTGTCCAGCAGTCGATGCAGTTCGCACAGAGCAGTACAACAGGTCTGTCGTCGCATGCCTGGCTGAGAAGCACTGCAGATTTGACGAAATTCTGACCATCTACTTCTTCAAACTCTTCACCGGCTTCTGCTTCTTCTTCAGTTACAAAGAAGCTGCCAGGTTTCAGGTCATCTCTGTAACCGTAACCGAAAATGATTTCGGCATCAGGGTTTTCGTCAGCCCAGTCTGCCACTGCGTCCAGTACATCTTCTGTAGTCCAGCAATGAGACAGGTCAACATATTTGTCCTTGAAAACTCTGAGAACAGGACTTCTGTGAATATCGATGAAGCCAGGGAATACATACTTGCCGTCAAGGTCGATAATCTGGGTATCTTTACCTATGATTCCATCCATGTTTCCGAAGCTGCCTACGCCCATTATTGTCTCGCCTTTGCAGGCAACTGCCTCTGTCCATGGGAGTTCAGGGTCCTGTGTGAAAATATGTCCATTATGCAGAATCAGATCTGCAGTTTCTACTTTTTTAAAAAATCCAAAAGCCATTTTTATCCTCCTGTATTTTACTAAAATAATTTTACCATAAAACCTGCGTATATGGTACAATAAATATGTGAAATTCTTGTAAAGAAAGGGGTTCAGAGCATGTATACACTGGAACGATTTGAAAAGGAAATAAGCGTGCCACTTTATCTGGAACACTATGTAAATGTGGCTGAATTTGTGGAATACTGCAGGGAATGCCCTAATTACGAAAAAGTATGGTCTTGCCCGCCCTATACATTTGACGCAGAGGAATACTGGAAAACCTATGACAGCCTGCTGGTTGTAGCATATAAAATAAATTTTGAGCCCGGAACCGACGAAAAAAGAAGTATGGAAATCATGGCGGAAGTAAAGAATAAGATAACGGAAGAATTATTTACCATGGAAGAAAAGCTGCCGGGAAGCATAAGCCTAAGCGCAGGAAGCTGCAGCATATGCGGTAAAGGAAACTGCACCAGACCTGAAGGAAAATCTTGCAGATACCCTGAAAAGATGCGCTATTCCATAGAATCTATCGGAGGAAATGTAGGCAAAACCGTCAGCAAACTTCTCGGAATTGAGCTGGAATGGATTAAGGAGGGCAAAATGCCTTCATACTTCGTGCTTTGCGGCGGCCTGCTTAAAAAAATGTAAATTTTTTCATCAAAACTACACATAAAAATCTTGTGCAAACGCCTCAAATAGTATATAATTATTAAGTTAAAAAACCAATTAAACTATATCACTTTATTCAAAGGAGATAATATATATGGAAAGAAGAATTGGAACAATTTCACGCGGACTCCGCGGACCAATCATCAAAGAAGGCGATGATTTAAAGACAATCGTAGTTGACACTCTCATGGCTTGTATTGAAGGCGGAGATTTTGAAATCGGCACAAAGGACGTTCTGGCTGTAACAGAATCCATCCTCGCGCGTTCACAGAAAAACTATGCAACTACAGAACAGCTGGCTGAAGATGTAAAGGCTAAACTGGGCGGAGGAACTGTCGGAGTTGTATTTCCAATCCTGAGCAGAAACAGATTTGCAATCTGCCTCCGTGGTATTGCAAAGGGCAGCAAAAAAGTTGTTCTCATGCTCAGCTACCCAAGTGACGAAGTGGGCAACCATCTTCTGGATATTGACCTGCTTGACGAAAAGGGAATTGACCCTTACAAGGATGTTCTTACTCAGGCTCAGTTCGAAGAAACTTTCGGCAAGTCCAAGCACACTTTCACTGACATTGACTATGTAAACTACTACAAGGGCATCATCGAAGAAGAAGGCGCAGAAGCTGAAATCATCTTCGCAAACAACCCTCGTGAA
>JAFQHT010000129.1 GCA_017397825.1 Bacillota bacterium
ATGCACGTCAAGGCTGCATCCGTTGAGAGCCACAACCTCTCCGCCGTTATAAATCTTGACCAGGTCTCTTACAGAGATGATATTAGTGTTTGTCTCCACGGCGCATTCTCCTTTCTACTCTTTCGATTACCTTTGATGTAGGATATGTTATCAGGAAATAAAGAAATGCTGCTAATATTAATGGTCCTATTGCAATCATAGTGCTGCCCGCAATAGTCTGCGCAGTAAACATTATTTCTGCCATACCGAGAATCATGCAGACAGAACTTTCCTTGACCATAGTTACAACTTCGTTTGCAAGCGCAGGAAGCACATTTTTAATGGCCTGAGGCAGAATTACAAGCTTCATGCTCTGTCCCTGAGAAAGTCCCAGCGAGCGGGCTGCTTCCATCTGACCGCTGTCCACTGCCAGAATACCTGCACGGAATATTTCTGCAACATATGCAGAACTGTTCAGCGCCAGTGCAACAACACCCGGTACGAATCTGCTTGCATCAATAAATCCCAGCAGCATGTATCTTGGTACTGTAATCCATGAAAATACACCATAATATATTATCATAAGCTGAACAAGCAGCGGCGTAGATCTGAATGCCGCAATGTACGCGCCTGATATCCATCGTACAATACTAATTTTGCTCAGCCGCATTGTAGCCAGCAATAATGCCGGCAGAATTGCCATAAGTACGGATACAACAGAAAGAATCAGGGTGTATTCAACACCCTGAATCACTGCTTGTCCATACTTTGGTAAAAAGCTGAAGTTGAAGAAGCTTGAGGCTGTCATGCCTGTGAACAAGCTTTGCCACCATTCCCAAAACATAGATAAGTTACCTTTCTTTTTTTAATATATTACCGGATTGATTATTCAGGCATTGATACTTCCTGCCATACGTCTGCAAGTTCGTTTGCCTGTGCCTTGAATTCTTCAATCTTGTTTTCTTCTGTTAACTTAGCAATCGCTTCATTGATTACAGGAAGAAGTCCCTTAGGGTCGCCCTTCTGAACTGCGATGCATACTTCTGCAGATGTTCCCAGTTCATCAAATCCCAGTGCAACCAGATCATCGTTTGTAGCCTGATACTGCTGTGCAACTGAACCGTCTACCAGGATTGCATCAACCTTGTCATAACTTACTTCTTTGATAAGGTCGAGTACACTCTGAAGCGCTACTGCGTTTACTTCAGGAATTTCATTTACTATATTAAGCTTTGTTGTCGCTGTCTGTGCACCAATTGTCTTGCCTGTGAAATCTGCATATGTTTTGTACTGTTCTGCATTTTCTTTCTTAACCAGGAACTGCGGTGCAAGTTCTGTAAGGTATGGATCTGAGAAGTCTGCCAGAAGCTTTCTGTCTTCAGTTGCTTCAATATCTGCAAGAACGATGTCAAACTGTCCTTTGTCCAGTGATGTAAGAAGGTTGTTGAATGACATGTTTTCAATCTGAAGTTCAACACCCATGTAATCTGCGATATATTCTGCAGTGTAAACATCAATACCGCCGTATACCAGATCGCCGTTTTCATCAGGATACATGAATTCGAATGGTGCATAGTCTGCAGAAGTACCCATGATAAGAGTAGTCATTTCAGTTTCGCCGCCCTGCTGGTCGTCAGCTGGTTCATCGCTGCCGCAACCTGTAAAAAGTCCCATCGCCATAACTGCGATTAATAAAAGTGCTAATAATTTACTTGTCTTTTTCATTGTCTTATCCTCCGTGTGATTTATATGTGCCTTTTTTAAAAGGTACTGTTCTTGATTACGAACGTAATAATACACCTCCATGAATAAAAATACAACCCCTTTTTTGAATATTTTTTTGTTTTTTTGGTTAAACATAACAAAATATTAACACCTTTGCTTTTAAAATGTGTTTTTTATACATAAAAAAGACTGCTCACGAGGAACAGCCTTTTTTGTATATTTTGTTTAAATGAACTTCACTAAATACTATTTAGTAGATGCATCGTAAAGAGCTTCTGCGTTGTCCCATTCAGCAATGATTTCTGGGATTACCTTGTAAAGGTCACCAACGATTGCGTAGTCAGCAATTTCCATGATAGGAGCATCAGGGTCCTTGTTGATAGCAACGATGCAGTTGGAAGTCTGCATACCAGCTAAGTGCTGGATAGCACCGGAGATACCGCAAGCGAAGTAGATTTCTGGCTTA
>JAFQHT010000130.1 GCA_017397825.1 Bacillota bacterium
CCAGACCCTGATCCTGCAGTTCCAGATAGAAATTGCCCGGACCGAAGATTTCAGCAAGTGCCTGAGCCTCAGATTTTGCGCCGTCATAATCGTTATTCATGAGACGGTGCTGGACTTCGCCGGCCAGACAGGCCGACAGGCAAATCAGTCCATCGCTGTACATGCGCAGTACATCCTTATCAATACGCGGTTTATAGTAATATCCTTTGGTGTAACCCAGGGATACAATCTTAATCAGGTTCTTATAGCCTTCTTCATTCTTTGCAAGCAAAACCAGATGACCCTGATGCTTATCCTTGTCCGCATCCTTATCGGTCATCTTACGCTTGGCAGTGTAAACTTCGCAGCCGATAATCGGCTTGATACCCTGCTTCTTACATTCTTTATAAAAATCAACTACGCCGAACATAACACCGTGGTCGGTGATAGCCAGGCTTTCCATGCCCAGCTCCTTGGCCCTTGCAACAATATCCTTGATGCGGGCCGCTCCATCCAGCAGGCTGTATTCGGTATGTACATGCAGATGTGTGAAAGCCATGTGTTTCTCCTTCGCAAATTTGCGGAAAATGGCCGCAATCCTCCAATATAATATTTAATTGTACCACACTTTTTACTTCCGTAAAAGCCTTTCTCGTGGTAAAATCATCAGTAAGAAAAGAAAAATAAAGGAGGCACTCATCATGGCAAAACCTTTGAAAATATTACTTATAATACTGCTCATCCTCGTCCTTATCGTGGGCGGATATGCAGCTTATCTTTTTACGTCATATTACAGAGTTGAGGACAATCAGGAGCTGACCGTGCTGGGCGTTGCTGCCGATGGTACAGCAGTTTCCGCAGATTCTGACACGCCATACTCTGTAACTGCCTGGAATATCGGCTTTGCGGCTTACACCGACCAGTTCAGTTTCTTCATGGACGGCGGCGAGTATGCAAGGGCTTTCAGCGAAGAAGCCGTCATCTCCAACATGGAAGAAATCTCTTCTGAGCTTGTCAGCTACGGTTCCGACTTTTACCTGATTCAGGAAGTAGATGTGGATGCAACCCGTTCATATCACGTGAACCAGAAGGACATCCTCTGGAAAGCTCTCATAGACGACAGCGGTCTGACCAAGCGCTTTACCTTTGCCCAGAACTACGATTCCGGCTACCTGTTCTATCCTTTTACAGAGCCTCACGGCAAATCACTGGCAGGACTCATGACATTCTCAGACTATGAAATTACCAGCGGTCTGCGCCGCAGCCTGCCTATCCAGACTGACTTTGCCAAATTCTTCGACCTGGACAGATGCTACGCAATTAACCGCATTCCTGTGGACAACGGCAAAGAGCTGGTACTTATCAACTTCCACCTTTCTGCCTACACCACTGATCCGACCATTGCCAACCAGCAGCTGGAAATGATCTACGAAGACATCAGGGCTGAATATGAAAAAGGCAACTACGTAATCTGCGGCGGCGACTTCAACAAAGACCTGCTGGGTGACTCCTCCCGGTACTTCGGAGTTTCCGGTGAAGATTTCAGCTGGGCCCAGAGCTTCCCGTTTGACAGCCTGCCTGAAGGTTTCAACCTTGTGGCACCATTTGACGAAGATATTCCGGTGCCATCCTGCCGTAACGCTGACGCACCATGGGACCCTGAAACCAACTTCCAGATTACCATCGACGGTTTCATTGTTTCCGATAATGTAGAAGTAGTCGCAAGCCGCGTGGTGGACACACAGTTCAGATACTCTGATCACAACCCTGTGCAGATGGAGTTTGTTCTGAAATAATCAATACAAAAAATTACCAAGACCGCAATGCTACTCAGCACTGCGGTCTTTTAATATCCAGTATAAACCGATTGTTGTCGAAATCATTGTAAATATATCAAATGCGCAGGACACATAATTGGAGTAGTAAAAATCATACACAATCCAGAAAACCTGCGCCACCAAAATGACAATTTTAAACGCAGCATCACTCTTTACATCCAGAAACCATGTAAAAACTGCCGCCGAAAACAGCGGGAACCAGCCGATAATACCCGCCGACTTGTCCAGAAACAGCAATGACAGCACTGCCTGAAGGCCGATAAAGAAAAGTTTTACTTTAACCGTTCCTTCTCTGCGGGCAAACCATAGGTTTCTGGCAATGCTTATCAGGTTTGCAATAAAGCCGGTTACGCCGCCCAGTACCAGATTGGCCACTCCCTGAATGGTAAACTGAAGGCACTGCACCCTGATTACATGTTCTTTTTTCTTTATGAGTCCCACGCCGACCATCATGGCACAGCCGATAAAAGAAATAATATTGCCTATTAAAACTACATTCATTATCTTTCACAGCCCTCGCTTATAGCCCTGATTTTTGCGATAGCGTCTTCAATAAGTTCGCTGGTGGTTTTGCCGTCCACACCTATGATGATATTGTTGCACTTGTTTACAGGCATAAGAATCTTTTTCGCAGGGCTCTGGCCTACTGCCACTGCCATCCTTGGCGTGATTTCACCAAGGAGAGAGTCAGCAATTACAATACCTACAGGCCCCACAATGATGTCCGCATTACGTGTACACACAACCACCGCATTTTCTCCGGTAGCACCCTGGTCGGCGCCTGCCTTAAGCATGGCAGAAGTTGCAATTGAATTGGTTCCCACGGCGGTAATCTGCGCATCAGGTATGAGTCTGCGCACCGCCTCTACCATCTGGCGGCCCAGCTGACCACCTTGTCCGTCTATAATCAAAACATTTTTGTTCATGTAATAATTCCTCTTTTCTTCAGTATGGTCCGTCTATAAGTAGCTGAGAATAAGCCCCAGAGCAGTCAGGCAGACTCCGGCTGCTGTCAGAAAGTTGACCAGTCTGTTGGTGTTGGTTGAGTACAGCAGGTCAAGTTCAGATTCCAGAAGTTCAAGCAAATACTTGATTTTTTCAATAATCGGGTCAATCTGCTGGCTGATGAGCATCACCCTTTCCAGCTCACCGATTTCAGAAATAGAAAGGTTCTCCACCTTATTAAGGGTGGTAATCAGCTCGCCTCTGTATGCCTTCAGCTTGCGGATTTCCGCGTGCAGCCTGCTGTTTTTGCTTCCCACATAGTAGCCGGCCTGCCGCCTGAGAATCCTGTTGCAGATAGTCTTCATCACCATAACCAATTCCATGGAAAATAGTATGCCGTGGTTGACACCTGCGATGCTGCTGTCCATAAGAAAATACGGATTCATGTCACCGTAAAATCTGGCATCGAAGCTGCGGCGGTTTTCACGGTATTCTGCGGCAATGGCCCCTCCGCTCAGGTTGATAAAAACTGAATTTGGACCGAAGGCGATGAATCGCATGAAGTTTCTGCTGCCCCAGGCATTTTCCAGTCTTTTTGCGGCCATGATATAAGGCACGTTACGCCAGCCTTCATCTCCGGTCATCATGCCGTAAATCATTTCAGGCTCATGGTTTATGAGAAGTTCCGCATCTTCATAGTCCCCGAACTTTTTGATTTCGAGAAGATAGGTTTCTTCAACATCGGTAACTTTGCGGCCGAGACTTCCGCTTACCTGGCTGAAAATTTCTTTGGCGGAAAGCTCCCTTCTGTCACCATTGGTCAGCTTGGCACCGTTGCCCTGACAGTGACGCAGATAGACAAAGTCGTCAACCTCTGCACCCTTCACGCTCATACACACGCAGACCTGCACCGCATCGTACTTCGGAAAAACACTCATAAAAACTGCCGGCTCGCTTACATTATAATCTTTGAATTTAAAATTATAATCATTCAGCTTCACGCGGAAACACTCAAAAGGCAGACCCCCGCCGTGAAGGAAGCCCTGTCCTATATTAATATCTCGGAAAAACGATTCTTTTTCCGCGTCCTCATCGTCGCCGAAAACTGCCTGCGGATATGCTTTTTTAATGGCACTGCGGAGCTCCTGCTCATCGTCCGTACGCAGACCCGTTTCCTCGTCAAAAATGCTGAAACTGTAGTAATAGCAAATATTTCCGTCAATTTTCATCGGTTGTTTCTCCTGTTTTTCTGATTGAATTGCTGCGATTTATTTCTTAAATGCACATGGTCATGTATGCAGGTATAAAAAGAATTTTCCCTTCTTCTTTCAGATTCTTCGGATGAATCACATATGCACGGTCCATCTTTTCATCATATCGTGCTATAAATCTCTCCAGAGATTTCGTGGCATAACGTTCCGATGATTTAACTTCAACAGGAGTTACTCTGTATCTGGTTTTGCTCCTGTTTGAAATCAGAAAGTCAATCTCAATATCGTTACGGTTCTTTTCTTTGTTGTAATGTGTGTAGAAAAACAGCTTATATCCCTTGCTGACCAATTCCTGAGCAACTGCGTTTTCGTAGAACATTCCCTCGTTTACCGAAAGCTTGCCAAGCAAAAGCTGCTTGTACAGTTCTTCTTCGATAATTTCGTTTTCATCAAAGGTGTGACTTATGAGAAGGCCGGTATCTCCCATATAACATTTAAGACTGGTTCTGGTTTCGTTCAGTGACAATCCCACGTCAGGATCACTGCATCTGAAACATTCATTGGCAATCATTGAATCTGCCAGCCAGAAAAAAGCATCTTCATATATCCCGAATCTGCCGCCTTCTTCAAGACTGCTCATAACAACCTTTTTATCATGTCTGGACAGAAAACCAGGAATCTGATCAAATACAGCTTTTACCCTTGCTTTGTACTTTACATCGATTTTACCGATATCATCACGATACAGATTGAGAATATCACGTTTTTCCTCATCAGCCTTGACAAAGCTCTTCTGTCCGTCAATAAAGGCCGAAATGCTCCTTGGCATGCCTCCCACAATTATAAACTGCCGGAAAAGTAACATTGCCTTATGATGGAGATCCTGCTGAAGCGGCACCTTCTTCTCAAAACAATCTCTGATATACTCCACCATCCTGTCTTCGCCGAGAGCCCAGCAAAACTCCTCAAAGCAGAGCGGATACATATTCAGCTTGCGTTCTTCAGAAGGAATAGTAATATCTTTCACGTTTTCCTTGATTGAAATCAGTGAACCTGTCTCAATATAGTCAAATCTTCCGTCCGCCACCAATTTTTTGATGGATTGTCTGGCTTTAGGAAAGCGTTGGATTTCATCGAAAATAATTAAGGTTTCGCGAGGATATAATGTAACATTGTACTCAGTTGAAAGAATCATGAAAAAAGTATCCAGATCACCCAGATAATTATTAAAAGCATCTATCACTGCCTGGCTCACATCATTATACCCGTTTTTACAAAATACGCAAGTATAAACTTTCGACATTTTTACAAAATACGCAGGTATGACCATACCCTGAAACTGCAAAATACGCACATAAATTATTTCGCAAAAAGAGCGGGATTGCTCCCGCCCTTCGGTTTTAATATTTATTTCAGTGCGCTTGTAAAGCTGTACTGTTATTTAGTCCACTTTCTGCACGCGTACTTACACTGCTTAAGTTCAGTTCTTGCAATCAGCTTGCCGTCAGCATCGTAAACCTGAACACGGACTTTGTAGTAGTACTTGGTACCCTTCTTGCCGCCTGTCTGAGTGTAAGTTGCAGTGTCTTTGATAAGTCTGGAGCTGTACTTGGAAGACTTCTTAGTTGATCTGTAGAAGTTGTACTTCACAGCGAATCCTTCTGCTTCCAGAGCTTCGATGATAGCCTTATCGCCTGCATCCAGCTTGAGAGTTACTTTGACATTCTTCTTGGCAGTCTTCACTGAACGTGCCACCGGAGAAAGGTCTGCTAAAAGTTCCTTCACTTCTTCTGCAGTCATCTGTTCTTCTACCTCCAGACCGATTTCATCAGCATCTACCAGAGCAAATGTGGAGAAGTGAGGAGTATCGAATCTGTAGTGCTTCTTGCCGTTCACAGTAACTTCCTGACCCTTCAGGTGTTCAACTGTGCCGTCATCTGCGATGTGGATTGCTGCAACCTTCTTGCCGTGAAGCTTGGTTGGAATTTCAACGGTTACTGTTGCCTTACCTTCGTTGAACAGGGAAATAATCTTGTCTCCGGACTTGATAACAAGCTGGATTACGTGGCCATTTGCTCCTGCTGCTTCTTTTTGAGCTGCTGTCGGAGCTGCTACTTCAATAACTTCAAGAGTTACTGTGCTGCCTGCCGCTTCTGCTGCTACAGTCTTGAGAGTTTCTCTGTCGAGAGTTACTGTTGCGTTTTCAGTCTTTACTGTGAGAACTGCTTCTGTCTTGCCGGCAATGTCCTTTACAGTAGTTGTATCAAGCTGAACCTTGATGTTAGCTGCACCCTTGGTGTCGGATTCAGTTACCTGAACAACGATTTCAGCAGACTTGTTTTCAGTTGCCTGCTTGATAGTTTCGGTTACGTTTTCCTTGGTGATTGTTGCAGTTGCGGTTGTTCCGCTCACCTTAACCTCAGTTGGAGTTGTGGTGGTATTAGTTTCTGTTCCACTTTCTTTTTCTGTAGTAACTTCGTTCTTTTCTTCTCCAACCACTGAACCACCAGTCATTTCTTTTGCATCACTTTCCTTTGTATAATCATCAGTATAGTGGAAAACAACGCTGTCACCATTATTCAGATAGTACGCGCTTACACCGATTTCAGGATATTTTCCGTTTACACTGTATTTCCATCCGGAAAAGTTTCCGTTTGTAAACTCATAAAGAGTTGTACCGTTATACGATACTCCCTCAATATATGAGGTTCCGTACTGACCATTCCATGTACCATGGATTGTTAATGAAGAATCTTCTTCATCTGCCATTTTAAGCAGATCTTCCACTGTAGAATTCTTTTCCAGAGTGTATGATTTGCTGATCCATGTTGTCAAACCACCTGTTGCCATAGTATGAATCTGGCCATCATCCCCGTGGTCAGTGTCTCCCACGATTCTTAAGTTTACAGTGATTTCATTTTTCTGGTTTTCGTTGACTTTTTCGAGCACGACAACAATAAGTTCTGCTTTGGCAGTGCCATAAGCAACGGTTACCGTTTTCTGGCCACGAGCAGTACTATCAAAACCTGTTATTCTAACTTCACTTGCAGAAAGAATTTTGGTTGTGTCATCACTCTTATATGCAGTAATCACAGCATCTCCAAAGCTAAAAGTATCTCCGATATAATAATCTTTTACATACCCATCCGAAACAGTAAGTTTATAGAATATCGGGTCATCTGAATGAACAGGATAGTCTGATCCCTGAATCCAGTTATGTGCACTTGATTCTGACAGATTCAGCATTTCTGTCACTGTGCCGTCCTTGAACTGAGCTGCAGTCATGGCCTTTGTCAGCGTGTCAGCATCTGCTCCCAGAGGATCATCGGTACGGTTGTGATTCTTTCTTACACTAGTGTAATAGTCTTTAGGATAACCTGTTGTTGAAACGGAAGTATCAAAATAAGTTGTTCCACTTTCAGTTTCATGTGTTTCACAGTTTGTATCAACTAAGTAAATATATCCAACTCCTTCTGAAGTGCCACATGAATCAATGAAATAATTATTTTCAATAATATTGTGCTTATTGAGTGATGCAAGATATCCAATTATACCACCGGCATATCCGTTTGAAGTAGTTGCCTTTACTGTACCATAAAATACATTGTCCTGAATATAGCCGATACCATTGTCCCAGGTCTGATATACGCCTACATCACCGCCAAGAATACCACCTACATAGTTTGCACCTGTAACAGTTGCATCAACCAGACAGTTCTGAATAGTCACTGCAGGAGAATTTCCTGTAAATCCCCAACCACTGCCTCCGTAACCATGTCCAACAATACCACCTGCATAATTTCCGGTTGCTGTTACTGTTCCGTAGAATTCACAGTTTTTCACTATGAAATCACCCATGGACTGACCTTTATTGGAAATAATTCCACCAACAAAATCAGTTCCATAAACATCTGCATAGCTTACACAATTTTCAATAGTGCCGTTAAATTCACCCCCGAAGGAACCAATCCATTTCTGGGCTTTGTCATATCCAATGATTACATTTTCTTCAACAGTACAGTTGCGGATAGTAATCTGGTCGGAACCAGAAGCATAACCGCCTATGAAACCGGACTGTAAAGTCTGTGAACCACTTTTAAGAGTTACATTTTCAATTACAATTGTTGTATCGTTTATTGTCGTATAATTATTTACAAGACCATAACCTGCAATTTTTTTACCATAAACATTGAGGTTCTTTATTGCACCATTTTTAACTGTACCGAATAACGGGAGACCGCCTTCAGGTATAGTCAATGTTTTATTATTACCATCAAATGTACCAGAGAAAGGTTTTGCTGTTGATATTCCCAAAGGCACCCATGCATCATCACCTGCTGTATCCGGTAATGTGATGTCATTTACCATCTTTATGTATTTCCCTGCAAAGTCAACACCATCAGCAACATAATCAGAAAGAGCTACCATGTCATCAACAGTTTTGATGAGATATGGGTTTCCCTCTGTGCCTTCACCTTCAAAAGCACTTCCTGCCACAGTAACAGCCTGTTCTGTAGTCAGACCTTCATATGAAATAGTTACCTTAGTTTCAGTTGTCAATGGCTTTGACGGTTCAAATGAAATATCTGCAGGATCAACAATTGCTGTTCCACCATCTTTATATGTAGCAGTTACTACCATGCCTGCCGGATCAAAAGATTCACCGAAAGCATATTCTGTTTTTGTCGGAGGTGTTGTCACGGAAATTGACTGAGCCTGCTGACTGAAAACAATAGTATATTTTCCTGCTGCCTTAGGATCAGTATTGCCAGCAGCCTGAACTTTAAGTTCTGCAGTATATTTTCTGTTGTTGTCCCATGATGGCGTGATAGCTGTTTTTGAAGTGTAGATTTCACCATTCAGCGTAAGTTCTGAACCTTCATACAATGTAGAAGTGAAAATTACTTTATCATCCGCACCGATTTTTCTTGAAGCAACATATTCATATTTTGTCTTATTGAAAGATGGTGATAATGTAACTGAAGTTTCTTCTCCTTCCGGACCTGCCTTTACAGTGAGACTCTTTAAACTGCCCACACGGACAATATTAACTTTGTAGGCTGAAGTTCCACCTACAGTAATATCCAGAGTGTTTCCGGTAAAAGACTCATATTTCAGAACATTGCTTGGTGATTTTCCTGAACTTGCACCAGATGTTACCGTATGAGTTGATACAGCACCATCTGTTGCATTATATTTAACATACTTAATAGCAATGCTACCTTCGGCATCATCTGCAAGTTTAGCCCATGTGTAAATACTGCTTGCCGCATAAGGAACATAAAGCGTATATTCTTTTACATCCTCTGAAAATTCAGGATACATATCAAATGTTGCTGTAATGTCAGCTGATTTGCTTGTAAAAGCCAGTACAGAAAGGTCTGTGGATGTTACTGTTACAGTACAGATTGGTGCCATAATCGGACAATCATGTTTTATTGTTGGATAATTCCAATCTGAATCAGGCTGTGCAGTATAATCGGGTGTTGAATCATTGACCGTTCCATTTGCTGTTACATAGTAAGTGCCTGACTCTGCAAATGAAAGTGTTATCTTTCCATCCGTTCCAAACGCCTTACTGTCAATTTCACTGAAAGTTCCATCAACCCATGTGCCCACTTTGATATTTTCATACACAGTTGTATCTGTAGTACCTACATTTAGAGTAAGATTAAATTCTTCGCCTGCAGCTACTTTCTTTGTATTAACATCAAAGCTTGCATATCTGTCAGCATAATAAGTATTGTCTGCATTTATTGATGCGTACAGATAGTCGCCTTCTGAAACTGTCGAGGTTAAAGTGTCACCCACATTGCTAGCCAGTTTAGAACCATTCTTATAATATAATGTGTTAGTTGTTTCTACACCCCAGAGTTTCGATACAGAAAGGCCCCATTGTCCGTCGGTTGCCGTATAATCGTTTTCAGACTTATATTCTTTATGTGCAGCAATCAGTGCTTCGTGATATGTAAGTACACCGTCCTTATTTATGTCACTTACAGTAACTTCGCAGTCTGCCATAGGGCTGCCGTCTGATGTTTCAGCGATAACGCCTTTATTATTTACTGTCATGTAAACAGTTGCATCAGGTGCTTCATTTGTAACAGTTACAACACATGCAGGTGCGATAATAGGGCAATCTTTAATTTCATAACCATCATTGCTTTGTACCAGATTATACGCCTGCTGGGCTTCTTCCCATGCTGTAAATTCCACATATTTTATTTCTGTTGCAGGATAAGGGCCCGCACCATAATCTGTTTCAGTATATGCAAGCTGAGGATTTGTAGCTGAGCCTGTTCCATATAATATTTTGCCTGAAACAAGTGCAGAATATCTGGTCAGACCCAGTGATGCTTCTGTTTTAACATTTACAGCCGGACCCTGTGCAGAAACAATATATGTTCCTGCTTTGTCAAAACTCAAAGTAACATTCCCGTTAGCATCTGTTACTGCACCGTTCATAGCAACGAACTGACCATCGGTATATGTGCCAATCTGTATACCCTGTAACGGAGAGCTTTCCTTTGCCCATGCGGCTGTAGCCATTCCTTTAAAACCCTTCAGATTAAGGGTTAATTCTTCACCTGCGGATACGCCTTTTGTGTCAGAGTCAAAGAAAGTGTACCAGTCTGAATAGGCTGCATCTGAATTTACAGATGCAACAATATGGTCTCCGTCTTTCACATAAGACCAGTCAACACTCATTTCCAGACCTGCAGAATTTACAAAGAATAATACATTGGAAGTTTCAACACCCCAAAGTTTATTTACTGCAGTCATGTAACTCTGAGTGGTGGTTCCATAACCTGATTCGGTGTTATAGGTACTGTGAGCAGCTTTGAGTGCTTCATCAACAGTAAAACTACCGTCGCTGTTCAGGTCAGTAACCGTCACCGGACGGTTTGCCATGACAGAACCATTATTGTCTGCTGCAAGTACACCTTGATTACTTACTGTCAGGTATACTGTTGCAGTAGCTGCAGTATTACCTGTTTCCGCCCACGCAACTGCCGGCATCATGGTAAATACCATCACAAACGCCAGAAGCAGGGACAGAAGTCTTGAATATTTTTGTTTCTTTCCTTGTTTCATTTTTTCCTCCTTTAATTTTATTTAAAGTTCTCATGCCGCATGTGCCTTGAAATCGCCTCGTTCCGATGCTCATTTTCACCCCTCACGCATCAAAAAAGAGGCTTCCTGCCTGATGCACGATTAGACTGCGCCTGAACCGTTTCAACGGGTCCTAAGAACAGTTTCTTTCATGCGCCTGGCAGGAAACCTCTGGTTTTTCCAGTCAGTTTCGGCCTGTGACATTATGAACTTTTTTAACATTTTCTGCAGTGCGGCCGGTGCCGCAGCATGCTATAACTTTATGCTTCGCTTGATTTCTTCAAGGCGGGTCGGTACGCCGTCCTGTATTACGACGCGAACTTCGCCAAAATCAAGTTTGCGTATTATTTCGATGAGCCGGGCCTCTTTTTCGGTCAGCTTCATCTGCTTGGTTTCCTTGTCCAAAATGTCTTGCCTCCTTACTATTCTTCCATCGGCCAGTACAGGCAGTATGCCGGATACATTTCGCCGATATATACCCACATGCTTTCGCCCATGTCGATGTGTTTATCAAAAACCATGTCAGGTACGAAAAGTTTGAGCGCGGCACGCTTGGTGCCTTTGAGAATTACACCTTCTTTTACAGGATTTTCACGGAAGTCTTCAATTTTCTGGCGCAGATTGCTTATGCCGCATTCCTTGCCGAAGTTGTCCGCAAAATCATCAATTTTTACGTATGCCACGTTGTCCGGGTTTTCGAACCATGATAATCTCATCACTTTCAAAGTCCTCCTTTAATTTATATAAAAATACATCTTTTACCTTTTATTTTTTTAGCCTTCTGGAGACAGGGGCGGAGGCTCTGAGGCCCCGCGCCCCATAGAATGAAAAGACTATGTTAAATGTGTAATTTCGTCATTTTTCGACATATTTCGCACAGCTACAGCTTTACCTTCTTAGAAACACTGTAAGCTCCGTAAAGTTTAGTGCCGTTTACAGTCTTGTAAGCGCGCACTTTTACGTAATATGTCTTGCCTTTTTTCAGCTCCTTGATGGTTTTGTTTGTGGAGCTGCGGCCTTTGACCGTGAATTTTTCAGCGTTTTTAGTGAATTTGGAATTGGTTGCAATGACTACCTGATAGCCGGAGCCAACACCGGCTTTTTTCCATGTCACTTTAAGGCTGGTGCTGTCTGCCTTTTTGGCAGTGCTGATTACGGCCTTGTCCGGTACGCTTGTCTTGTAGTGGGCAAGAGCGTAAAATGCCTGTTCTGTGGCCATCTGGTCTACTACAGGCTGGTAGCCTCCAGAAGCCTCGTTAACATGGCGGAAACCGCCGGTTTTGGCGTCGTAGAAGGTCATGAGGCCGTCCAGTACGGACTTGCCGTTCTTTTTGAACTTGCTGTTTGTATTTGGGTTGATGCCCACCGCTGTAAGACCGCATATTACCTGGGCGCAGCTTTCTGCTGTAGGGTCTCCGTAGGTCACATAGCTGCCATCTGCCAGCTGGGCTTTGCTGAGCCAGTCAACTGCTTCGTCGATGGCTGCTTTTACTTTTTTCTGTGACTTGTATGGTGCAAGGGCTGTGAGAGCCATGCCGGTAAGGTCCGGGTCTGACTTGCTGCCACTGAGGGCCCATCCCCCGTCCGCCAGCTGGGCATCAAGGATTCCGTTTATCAGTTTCTGGCGGGTTGTCTTGTTTGCCACTCCACTGACTTTCGGAATATCGTAGTCACCGGAGTCCAGAGCTCTGAGCGCCCAGATAGGGCCGTTGATGCCCTGCCAGATTACTTTGTCGTAGTCTGCCAGTTTTTCGACCAGGTTGTAGCCGCCCACATCGGTCGGGTCCAGACCCAGCTCACTGTAAGCTACTATTACTCTTGAATAATCAGTATATTTGCGGTCGTGGAGCTGCCCTTTGACGCCGCGATAGCCTTTTTCCAGTGCGTCAACAACTGATTTTTTGTAAGCTGTAACGTAACTGTCCGGCATATCATAGTCAGCTTTTGCGAGGCCATACATAGCCCAGCAGCCGCCGATGGTGCCGATTACGGGTGTTTTTACGGTTTTGTAAATGTAATCACCTGTTTTTTCGTAAACACTGTTTATGTCTGACTGACTTGCCGCTGCCGCTGTACCTGCAGTGCCGAAGCACATGGTCAGTGCCAGAGCCAGTATGAGCAGAACTGAAATTGCTTTTTTCATTTTTTCTTTCCTTTCAGTTGTTATTGAAAATTATTGCCTATGTCAGCGCCGTAGCCCTCGCAGGTGTAGGCCCAGACAATATGATCGCCGTCCTTTATGTAATATGATGAGCAGCCATAGTTAGGGTACCAGCCATTGACCCGGTACTGCCAGCCGCTGGCCGGACCGCCGTCGAACTCATAAAGATAGTTGATGCCTTGTATATAATTGGCCTGGAAGACAGGCGCATAAGTGAATTCCAGATGTATGTCGTTATTTCTGCAAAGTGTATTCAGAACATCAAACACAGTATTGTCCGTGGTTCCTTTGTACTCTGTAGGCGGCAGAATCACGCCGTCTTCCGGGATGTAAGGCTCAAGTCCCGGTGTCTGCAGCTTGCTCATGTCCTGCGAAAGGGTATCACAGCGGATTTCCAGGGTTACAGTTACATCCTGAGCTACCTTTGGCCGGAGTGCTGCATTGCCCTGATTTGAGGCTGTCGGGTCCTTGCTGTTGTCAATTTTAATATCCTCTGCCGTCAGCTGAGATTTTTCCTCCTCAGTATATTCGCCCGCTTCGCTGTCATCCTGCTGGCTGCCAATGACGATATTTCCCTGACCATCGGGAAGCTTGGTGTCCGATGATTCGACGGTAAGGGTTGGTATGGTTACAGCTGCCACCGCAATAATCAGAATCATTACAACCCACCGGTAAATTCTCCGGCCGCGCAGTTTCCTGACTATATCTTTTTTAAACTGATCATCCATTTAAAACTTTCTCCTTTATCCAAACAAAAAAGCTGCAGCCGGAAGGTCATCTGACCAACCTTGCTGCAGCCCGTTTTTGCTGTTGCAATAAAAAAATCCTCCCGCGTTCCTCCGACGCAAAGTAAAATCACCTCAACCTGTGCATGTCTCCTGACTTGGACATCAACGCTTTGCTCGCCTTCCCGCGCCGGTTCATACCGGACAGCAGTGGCACACTGAACAAAACTCTTTCCTTACAGTGGCGGGACCGTGCAGGACTTTCACCTGCTTCCATCTTAGCTCCGGCCGACTGCACATACTGCATAGCCCCGGAGAACACAAACCGTTTATTCAATTCTGTAACACAATATACCACCTTATCAAAACTTTTGCAAGACCCTTCGTAAATTTTCTTATGGAAATCCGGCGCCGCATACTCTATAATCAATGTATAACAACTCACAACCGGAGGTTAAAAATGAGACACGAAGAAAGTTTAAATATGAGCGGAATCGCCTACGAAGAGCTTTATGTAGGCCTTACCAAATCAGTATCCAAAACCATTACTGAATCTGATGTTTACACCTATGCAGGAATCATTGCAGACATCAATCCTCTTCATGTAAACGAAGATTATGCTAAAAAAACACGTTTCGGCGGCAGAATCGCCCACGGCATGCTTACTGCTTCTTTCTTTTCCACACTGGTAGGAATGTGCCTGCCTGGCAACGGTGCCATCTACCTTTCACAGACCTGCAAATTCCTGCTCCCTGTAAAAATCGGCGACACAATCACTGCCACAGGTACAGTTACAAGAATCCGTGAGGACAAACCTATCGCCTACATGGACACAATTGTGACCAACCAGAGAGGCGAAGTTGTTGTAAGCGGCGAAGCATCTTTCATGGCCACAAGAGCCGACGATTTTATCGACTAAGCTTTATATCAGGATACCTAAAGAGCCTGCCATCCGGCAGGCTTTTTTATTTTTTGCTGAACAGAATCCTTCACACTTTCCTGTCTGCCGGCATATTATAGCATAGCGGAGGTGAATTGATGGCACTCGATACAAGAGAACTTTTTGCCCGGCTTATCCAATGTGAGGCCGGAGGTGAGGGAACCAGCGGAATGCAGGCTGTTGCAACGGTTATAATGAATAGAGCCACCGCCACTGAAGGGGAATTTGCCCGCGTAAGCAACGGTGGAGATGTGCGGGCTGTCATAACACAGCCAGGCCATTATGTCTGAACAGCTACCACACATCCACTCCAAAATCGTAATATTTTATCCTCTGTTAAAAATTCCAATGTATTTTCAGTGCTTTTTCACCACGTTTTTCTCCGTCCCTGACTTCTATATAGTCTACAAAGGTCTGCAGCATATCCACTGTAAGTTCTTCGCACTTCAGGTAGGTTTCTGCTCTTTGACGTACCATTGATTTCATGGCATTCTCTTTTTTCTTTCTGAGTTCCACGGTCGTCTGCTCCAGATCCAAATCTCTTTCCAGCGATTGAATCTCCTGCTTCAGCAGTTTCTGTTTCTCAGTAAAATGCTCAGATAATTCCCTGTAGTCTTCCTTTGAGATTATACCTTCTGACATATCATCATACAGTTGGATTTTCTTTTTAATCAGCTTCTCCAGCTCTGCCGTTTTAGAATTCAAACGGTCTTCCAACTGATTTACAACAGAATCAGTTTCTATTTTTACTCCATCAATTATCAAGTTCATATCGTCCTCATGAATCCATTTTTCAAAGATTGACTTCAGTCCTTTCAGGATTTCCTGTTTCAACAGTTTTTCTGAGACAGATATGCCCCGGCAATTCTTTAGATTTATTCTATGTTGGCATCTGTAATAAACAGATTCCCCTCTGCGGCTGTTAAATACCACTGCACCACCACAGTATCCACATACCAGTTTCCCTGAAAAAAAATTACTCTCACCTTTGGTAGTGATACGTGGATTCCGCGAGCGTCTGATTTTCGCCTGTTGGAACTCTTCACGTGTTACAATAGCCTCATGGGTATTTTCAACTATAATCCATTCTTCTTTCGGCAAGTTAATACGATTATGATTTTTGTAGCTGACTGTACGTTGGCGGTTCTGATACAGGCCTCCGGTATATACTTCATTGTTCAATATACGGTTTATTGAGCTGCTCTGCCAGATGCTCTCGCCCCTGTATCGTTTTGATTTTCTCAGGTTTTCCGTCCCCTTGAAATTAATTTTTTGTACTTCTGTTTTATATCTGGTCGGAGAAGGAACCCTTTCCTCATTCAAAGTTCTTGCAATGGCATTCAGGCTCATACCTTCAATACACATCGTGAAAATTCTTTTTACAATCTTTGCTGCAGGTTCATCTATGATAAGGTGATATGGATCCTTAGAATCCCTCTTATATCCATAAACAGTACAGCTAGCCAAGTACTTACCTTCTTTTTTTCTCGTCATATAGGCTTTTCTGATATTTTCTGACAGGTCCTCGAGATACCATTCATTTACCAGCCCATTAATCTGGCGGCTTTTTTTATTCCCTGCAAGGGAGGTATCTGCTCCATCCAGAAGACTAACGTATCGTATTCCCCATTCCTTAAACTTCTCATTTATGTAAGTTTCCACATGAACCATATCTCTGGTAAACCGTGACTGATGCTTACAGAGCACAATTTGGAACTTTCCCGCCTCTGCGTCTTTCAGCAGCCGATTATATTCTGGCCGATTGGAGTCTGCCCCAGAAAAGTCATCATCAGAATAGATATCATATATCTCCCAGCCCTGCTCATGTGCATAATCACGCAGCATAGATTTCTGCGTTTGAATACTTCTGCTGTCTGCCTCCGGATCTTTTTTATTGTGGTCTTCATCCGACAATCTGCAGTATATTGCTACTTTTGGTCTTTCGTACATTCTAACTACTTCCACATCGTCCCCTCTGCAGCAAAAATACTTTATTTTTCTCCATTCTGCAAACATGCGACAGCTTCTAATCGCACACTTGACAATATATCCTTTTCAATAAGCTTTTTTACCTTGTCAATAATGACTTTTCTTCTAATGCTTTCATCCGCAGTTTTAAAGATATTCTCACAGCTTATATTATCAGTTGCCATACTCATACACCTCCTTAATAAAGGCTATGATTACCTGCCCATTTTAGGACAAAAAAATCGCCACTTTATAAAATGTATGCTGTTTTCATGGTCCATATCAGGACGAAAAAATGTCCCTCTATAATAAAGGATATTTGAAGGGGTGTTTGTCAGGGGTACAATAAAAACTCAAAAAAATCAGCCCCGGGAGTGCCGGGGCCAATCGCTTGTTTAATATGTATTATTCATCAACTTTATGTTTCAGTATTCCCACGAGCTTCTTTCGTATTCCTTCAATGGACTCAGAAACGCTCATCTTCCTGATGCAAAGCTTCCAGCTTTATGTTATGCCTGCGCTCTTTACGGTTGGCATTGGCTTCACGGATTCTGTCCATGAGGATATAGGCCGCAACAGTATCGTCGACCTCTACTTCCAAAACCATACCCGTAATATTCCTGACCATCTTCCAGAATAATTTTGCGGTCAAACTCCTTCATCATAGCCGTTTTTCTCCTTTCTTCCGTTCAGACAGTTTCTGCTCAAAACGTTCTTTCCCCTCATCCCGTGGCACATCAGTGGGATAATTGCCATCAAAACACGCACTGCACAGTCCCTGTCCGTCAGCAAGGTCAC
>JAFQHT010000131.1 GCA_017397825.1 Bacillota bacterium
GGTAAGGGCGCATACTCCAGACTGAAGTACGAAAGCGGTACTCACAGAGTTCAGCGTGTACCTGCAACAGAAAGCTCCGGCAGAATTCACACTTCCGCAGCTACTATCGCAGTGCTTCCTGAAGTTGACGACGTAGAAGTAGAAATCAACCCTAACGATGTACGTGTTGACGTTTACCGTTCATCCGGTAACGGCGGTCAGTGCGTAAATACTACCGACTCCGCTGTACGTCTTACACACATCCCAACAGGCCTTGTTGTAACATGTCAGGACGAAAAGTCCCAGCTCAAGAACAAGGATAAGGCTTTCAAGGTTCTCCGTTCCAGACTTTATGATATGAAGATGCAGGAACAGAACGCAGAAATTTCTGCAGAAAGAAAGAGTCAGGTCGGTTCCGGCGACCGTTCTGAAAGAATCAGAACTTACAACTTCCCTCAGGGAAGAATCACTGACCACAGAATCGGTATGACAATCTACAAATTGGACAGCTTCCTTGATGGCGATATTGACGAAATTATTGACGGATTAATTACAAGCGATCAGGCTGAAAAGATGAAAAACTTCTAGGGTTCGCTGCGATTGTCCTTACAGCGTTGCTGTAAGGTAGCGAACCCAGCGATTCCGCCTTGCGGAATCTGAGACCATTTTCCGATTATATAGCGGCGTTGCCGCAAGGAAGCGATGCTTGCGATTCGCTGCGCGAATCTGGATGGAGGACAGAGTGGACACTAGAATTTTTGGTACAACTGAACAGGATATTATGCAGGCAGCGGAGATTCTTAAATCCGGCGGACTTGTGGCTTTTCCTACTGAAACTGTTTATGGTCTGGGGGCAAACGCTCTCGACCCGGAAGCAGTGGGCAAAGTCTACGCAGCCAAGGGCAGACCTTCTGACAATCCTATGATTGCGCATATATCGTCAAAAGACGATATGGGATTGCTTACAGACGGAATTACAGCCGATGTTGAAAAACTCATGGAAGTTTTCTGGCCGGGACCGCTTACTATGGTGGTGCCTGCCAAGCCGGTAGTTCCAAAGGTCACAACAGGCGGCCTTGATACTGTGGCTGTAAGAATGCCAAGCGATCCGGTGGCAGCAGCAATCATCAGTGCATCAGGTGTACCAATCGCAGCACCGAGTGCAAACCTTTCCGGCAGACCGAGTCCTACAACAGGAAGACATGTGATTGATGATCTGGACGGACGCATCGATGCCATTGTAATCGGCAGCGACTGTCAGGTTGGAATTGAGTCCACTGTAATCGATATGACCAGCGATCAGCCCATGATTCTCAGACCGGGAATAATTACGGCACAGCAGCTAAGTCAGGCACTGGGCAAGGAAGTGACTTTTGACCCGGCGCTTCTCCAGAAACCGGACACCTCCGCAGGCAGCGGACTTCTGGAAGCGGGCAGTGATTTCAGACCTAAATCACCGGGCATGAAGTATAAACACTATGCGCCTAAAGCGGAAATGATTATTTTCCAGGGCGACAGACAAAATGTAGCCATGGCCATAGCTGAGGAAAAAATGAAACGTGCTCAGTGGGAACAGAAAGTTGAAGTCATTATGTATGATGAAGAGCACCCTGAAGAAGCTGCGAAAGAATTCTTTGCCAAGCTGAGAGCCTGCGACAAATCAGGCGTTGATGTGATTCTTGCAGCAGCACTGAAGGAAGACGGCATAGGCTTTGCGGTAATGAACAGAATGTTCAAATCCGCAGGATATAATATTGTAAATGTTTAAACAGGAGGATAACGACATGAAAATTGCAATTGCAAGCGACCACGGCGGCTTTGCTCTTAAGGAACAGGTAAAAGCCCACTTAACTGAAAGAAACTTAGAAATACTTGACCTCGGAACTCACTCCGAAGAATCTGTTGATTATCCTGCTTATGGAAAGGCATGCGGTGAAGCAGTAGTAAGCGGAGAAGCAGATCTGGGCATCGTTGTATGCGGCACAGGCATCGGCATCAGTATCGCATGCAATAAAGTAAAAGGAGTAAGATGCGGACTCTGCACTTCTGTGGAAATGGCCCATCTTACAAAGCAGCATAACAACGCAAATGTTCTTGCTCTTGGCGGCAGAACTACTGCACCTGAACTTGCTATGGCCATCGTTGACGAATGGCTGGACACTGAGTTCGAAGGCGGCAGACACCAGAGAAGAGTTGACATGCTGGACAATATGTAATCAAAGGCACTGACAATAAAGGAGGCAAGACAATGGGAAAAGTATATGTATTCGATCATCCGCTGATTCAGCACAAGGTTTCTCTCATGAGAAAAACCGATACCAATGTAAAAGAATTCAGAGAACTTGCTAAGGAAGTTGCTACTCTTATGGGTTTTGAAGCAACCCGCGACCTGCCGCTCAAAGAAGTTGAAATCGATACACCTATGTGCAGAACCAAAGTTAACATGCTTCAGGGCGAAGATATTGCAATCGTGCCTATTCTGAGAGCCGGACTCGGTTTCGTAGACGGTATGCTGGCACTGGTTCCTAACGCAAAGGTAGGCCACGTAGGCCTTTACAGAGACCCTGAAACTCACGAACCTGTGGAATATTACTGCAAGCTTCCTGTGGACATCGAAAAGAGAAAGATTTTCGTACTGGACCCAATGCTTGCAACAGGGGGAAGCGCAGTGGCAGCCATTGACTTTGTAAAGAAGAGAGGCGGCAAGGACATTGTTTTCATGTGTCTCATCGCAGCACCTGAAGGACTGAAGGTTCTTGAAGAAGCCCATCCTGATATCGATATCTACATCGCGTCACTGGACGAAAGATTAAACGAACACGCTTACATCCTGCCAGGCCTTGGCGATGCAGGCGACAGACTTTACGGCACCAAGTAGTAAATACACACTTAATATACACGGAGGACACTAACAATGGATTTTAATTTTATTCCTGACAGCGTAAGCCAGTTTGACAACGTTTACGATGTTTTAAAGGAAAGAGGATTTATCGAACAGTCAACTGACGAAGAAAAAGTAAGAGACCTGCTCAAGAACGAAAAGGTTAAGTTCTACATCGGTTTTGACCCAACTGCTGACTGTCTTCACGTAGGACACTTCATGCAGGTTATCATCATGATGTACATGCAGAAATACGGACATACTCCTGTAGTTCTCATTGGCGGCGGTACTGGTATGGTAGGCGACCCATCCGGCAGATCCGACATGCGTCAGATGATGACAATTGACACTATCGAACACAACTGTGCAGAGTTCAAGAAGCTTTTTGACAAGTTCCTTGACTTTGATGATGAATGGAAATACGAAGGAAACAACGGCGTTTACGAACCTGGTCACCAGAACAGAGAACCTCTTCCTGGCAAGGCAGTTTCCGTAAACAACGCAAGATGGATCAGACCTCTCAGCTACATCGACTTCATGAGAGAAATCGGCTCCTGCTTCAACGTAAACACAATGCTCAGAGCAGAATGTTTCAAGCAGAGAATGGAAAGAGAAGGCGGCCTTACAATTCTTGAACTTGGCTACATGCTCCTTCAGTCCTACGACTTCATGGTAATGGCCAGAGACTTTGACGTTAAGATTCAGTTCGGCGGCAACGACCAGTGGTCCAACATCATCGGCGGCGTAGACCTTACACGTAAGAAGACCGGCAAGGAAGTTTACGGCATGACTTTCTCCCTCTTAACCAACTCCGAAGGCAAGAAGATGGGTAAGACTGCCAAGGGCGCACTCTGGCTCAACGCAGAAAAGACAAGCCCATACGAATTCTTCCAGTACTGGAGAAACGTTGGCGATGCTGACGTTAACAAGTGCCTGAGAATGCTTACATTCCTTCCTATGGAAGAAGTAAACAGACTTTCTGCACTTGAAGGCGCAGAAATCAATAAGGCCAAGGAAATCCTCGCATTCGAAGTAACTAAGCTGGTTCACGGCGAAGAAGAAGCTCAGAAAGCTCTTGACGGTGCACGTGCAGCGTTCTCCGGCGGCGGCTCCATGGAAAATATCCCTACAACTGTAATGCCAAAGGCTGACTTCGAAGGCGAAGGCATGGGTGTTGTAAATCTTATCAGAACTCTGGGACTGGTACCATCCAACGGCGAAGGTTTCAGAACTATTGAACAGGGCGGTCTTTCCGTAGGCGGCAAAAAAGTCGAAGACAAGAAGCTGATGATTACAGCTGACATGTTCGAAGACGGCAAGCTCCTCATCCAGAAGGGCAAGAAAAAGTTCCACATGGTAGAACTGGGCTAACAGAATAGAAATACTGACAGAGAAACCGCAGGTCCTGATGGGCCTGCGGTTTTTTACTGTCCTGAAGAGTTTGTCAGGCAGTTTCCGGGAAAAGGTTTTCCTGGGTATGGGTTTGGTTTTCCTTTTGGAAAACTTTCAGGGGTGTGAAGAAAACTTTTCTTGTTTTGGCTCAGTATCTGCGTGGAAAGTACAGAATTCCGACAAAAAAGACAACGCCAGGGGTATGAAATATCGTAGTTTGGTGTAAAAAAGACTGCTTCAGGCACAAAGTTTTCTCAAAATAGGCAGAAGTTTTCCAAAAGGAAAACCAAAGCAGGCTTTTAGAAAACAAAAGGCGAAAAAGTTGTTTTGAACCTTGCAACGCACGAAAATGCATTGACAAAACTACACAAAAAGTGTAAAATTACACTAATTTAAAGACGAGGTGCATGAAGATGACAAGAGAAGAGTTTATAAAGCAGATAGATGGACAGGTAAAGCTGGTCCGCACAGAATATGGTTTTACGCAGGATGTGATGGCCAGAGTGGTTGGGATTTCCAAGAAAACACTTGTGGAAATAGAAAAAGGCAGGTCCTCTCTGGGCTGGACGGGAGCGGTGGCACTGTGTTCTGTGTTCAGCGGAAGTCAGGTGCTGTCGGGACTTCTGGGCGGTGAGGCGCAGGATATGATTCAGGCTCTGGCTTTTGAGGATGTAAAGCCTGTATTCCCAAAGACCATGGGCGGCAAAATCTGGTGGGAGACAGTAGAAACCGGCAAAGGATGGAAAATCCAGCAGAACATTATTTCCAGGCACTACAGAGCGCTGGATGATGAGACCGGCCGTATATGTTCGTCTTTCAGCCTGGAGGAAATATATCAGAGGCTCAAAGAACTGAAGGAGGGGTAGTTATGAGTCAGAGGACCAAGGAGATTGTACTGGAAATTGTAAAAGAGATAATTATACTGGCGGTTCTGGGGGGATTTGTTTTTTTCGCCAGTGTGTTTGCTATGCTGGGCATGCTGCCGCTGTATGCAGCAGTGCTTGTGCCAGTGATTGGCGGAGCGGCAGTTCTTCTTGTGATGGTATTTGCCAGTGAATTTGCAGGGAAAAAACTTAAAAAGGCCATGCTCATCGGATTCTGCGTTGTGCTTGCAGGAAGTGGTGTATATGGTTTGTGGGGCTGGCATGACAGCGGTATCGCAGAGCTGGAAGAAAGAGACAACATGCTGTGGAAGTACGGCCCTTTTGAGGAGGAAAATCTGCTGGTATCCCTTGAGGAAGAGTCTGAACTGAAATTCAGTGCAGAAGAGGCTGCAGCGCTGCGGCTTGACGGAGCTACGGCTTTGTATCCTGTGTATGCGGCCTTTGTGCAGACTACCTTCCCGGAAGGAGAATACAGAGTCTACGATGGCACGGATGATGGTTACGGGCAGGTGACCTGCAGCGGCACTACAGAGGCATACCAGAGATTGATTCAGGGGCGGACAGACATGATATTCGCAGCGGGCCCTTCTGAGGACCAGCTGGCAAAGGCAGAAGCGGCGGGTGTGGAGCTTCACCTGACACCCATTGGCAGAGAAGCTTTTGTCTTTTTCGTAAACAGCAACAATGAAGTGGATGAGCTGACAGTTGAGCAGATTCAGGGAATTTACTCGGGAAAAATCACCAGCTGGAAAGAAGTCGGCGGCAGCAATAAAAAAATAAGACCTTTTCAGCGGGCCGAAAACAGCGGCAGCCAGACTGCTCTGGAAAGGCTCATGGGTGACATTCCAATCATTGAGCCGGAAAAACGTGACAGGATTGCCGGCATGGGTGGAATAATCAAAGAAGTTGCCAGCTATAAGAATTACGATAATGCAATCGGATTTTCCTTCAGATTTTATTCGACGGAAATGGTGAAAAACGGCGATATTAAATTGCTGGCACTGGACGGTGTAGAGCCTTCCAAGGAGACTATCCGTGACGGCAGCTACCCGATTTCAAATAATTTCTATGCTGTGACGGCGGCTCCTGTTGGTGAACCGGCGCCTCAGCAGACAGATGATACGCTGGGTGCGTTTCTGAACTGGATTCTTTCGGATCAGGGGCAGGAACTGATAGAAAAGACAGGGTATGTGTCGCTTGATTAATACGAGAAAGAGTGGAGAAAACATGGGAAGAATAGTTTGCTTCGGCGATTCAAATACATATGGCTACGAACCGGTGGGCATGCGCTACGGGCCGGAAAACCGCTGGGTTGATCTGCTGGCAGCCATGCAGGAAAAGGAAGTTGTAAACATGGGGCAGAACGGAAGAACCATACCGGCTGCATACTTTGCAGAGAGGCTTGCTGAAGAGGTGCAGCATGATGATACGCTGCTGATTATGCTGGGAAGCAATGACCTGCTGCTGGAAGGAAAGCCGGCGGCGGCAGCAGCGGCCGCCATGCAAAACTTCCTGGCGGCCCTGCTGGCGGCCTTTGCCGCAAGGCCGGGCGCAGCAAAGGCCGGCCTGGAAATCATTCTGATTTCCCCGCCGCCTATGAGCCGGGGGTTCTGGGTAACGGAAGACAGTGTAGTGGAAGAATCGTATAAACTGGGGAATCTTTACGGGCAGCTGGCGGTAAGCCTTGGCATCGGTTTTGCTGATGCAGGTAAGTGGGGCGTGGGCCTGACCTTTGACGGAGTCCATTTTACCGGAGAAGGTCACCATGCTTTTGCTGCAGGGATTTATAACCGATTAATAACTGACATGTAAAATTACAGCAGAAATAGCAGAAATGGAGCTGGGGTTATGGCAATTAATTTAAAATATCCTGTACTTATGATTCACGGTCTCAACGGTCGTGACCACGCCGGATCAACTTATTGGGGCCGGATTCCGGAAACTCTGCAAAAAGAAGGGGTCAGAGTATATTTCGGCGGCGGCCACGCATGGACAACCATAGAGTATAACGGAGAGATAATAGCAGAAACGCTGAGGGGAATAATTGAATCAGAGAAGTGTGAAAAGGTGAATATAATAGCCCATTCCAAGGGAGGACTGGAGGCACGTTATGTTATTTCACAGCTGAAAATGGCGCCTTACGTGGCGTCGCTTACTACAATAGCAACTCCTCACCGGGGGCTGAAATCGCTGGAGGTTTTTCACATGCATCCCCGGATACTGAAGGTACTGGCTGTGTTTTTCAATCTGTATGCACGTGTTTTCCGCAGAGACAGAGCTCCGGATGCAGAAAAGGTAGCGCTCCAGCTTTCGGCGAAAAACTGTGAAGAATTCAATCAGATAACGCCCGATGCGGAAAGTGTGTATTATCAGAGCTTCGGTTCTGTTATGGAAAGAAACACTGATGATCTGGCGCTGATTCTAACTCATAATCTGTTTAAAATTCTGGATGGACCCAATGATGGCATGGTGCCGCTAACGTCCACCCCGTGGGGAGAGTACAGATTGATTAAACCGGGAAAGGCGGGAAGGGGAATATCACATAATTCCAATGTAGATCTCTGGAAGCGTACTGTGCACGGATTTAATGCGCCGGAGTTTTATACAGAGATTGTAAAAGAACTTGAAAATAAAGGGTTTTAGAACCAGATAAAAAAGGCTCTTTGCGTAAAGAGCCTTTTTATAATAATCAATCATATGCTCGTCTTACGGTAATTTCACCGGTTGTGAGGGTCTCCATTTCTCTGGATCGGCGGCCTTCAAGGAATTCAATGACCAGTCCGCCGTTTTCGTCGATGTCGATGGCGCGGGCGCGGATTCCTTCACTCAGTCTGTTTTCGGGACGGCCGATGGATCTGGCGATTGCAGGGTTGAAAATCATAATCTGCTCACCAAGTATAAATGAACGGGACTTGTATTCGCGGAGCATGGAGAACTTATCGAAGTTTTCCAGCATGTCAAAAAACTCGCAGGCAATAGCAGCTGCCAGCTCATTGCGGCTGAACTCTTTCTGCGGGCCGGCCAGATATGTGGCAATATCATTGAGGTCTTCCGGCATGGAGGCCTCAAAACAGTTTACACCGATACCGACGATAATTTTTTCGATGCGGCCTGTCTCAAAGTTGCTTTCGGCTTCAGTGAGGATGCCGCATACTTTTTTGCCGTCAAGATATATGTCATTCACCCATTTGATTTTAGGATTCAGCCCGGTAACCCGCTCAATGGCACGGGCGGCCGCCACCGCCGACATGGCGGTGGTGAGCATGGCTCTGTCCAGGCCGAAGTCAGGCTGAAAGGCCACAGTCATGTAGAGCCCTGCTCCGGCAGGCGAATGGAAGGTCCGGCCAAGCCTGCCGCGGCCGCCGGTCTGTTCGTTGGCGACAATTATCTGCGGCGTTGAACAGTCTGCAATAGTTTTTGCCAGATTGTTGGTGGAGTCAGTTTTTTCTACTACATGAACTCTGCAGGGGTATGGTATGTTTTCTTTGATATAGTCAGGGCTGAGGACGTCACCGCTGCTTACAAGCCGGTAACCGGTGGCAGGACGGCTGTCAATCTGGTATCCCTGCTCCTGAAGTTTTTTTATCGCTTTCCACACGGAGTTTCTGGATATGCCCAGCTGGTCAGCTAGCTCCTGTCCGGAAATGTATGTACTTTTATTTTTATTCAGTATCTCTAGAAGGCTGAGTCTGGTCGACATTTTGTGATACCTCATTTCTGTAGATTTCGATGAATTTCGATAAAGTTCGGCAATTATCACCAAACAACATTATTTTTAGTATAACTTCTGTCTTTTTCTTTGTCAACTTATAATAAAAATCAGGGTGACAATATAAATATTTCACTGAAATTTCAAGTCTTCACAGTCTTTTCACTTTAAAAAATGAACATGTAGTGGTATACTATAAAATGGTATAAAGTGTGGACCTGCACGGATATCAGGTTTCGACTAATATGGAGGCAAATTAATGGAAAAAATTATAGCAATTGCTATCTTAGTAATATTTTCAGCATACTTTTCGGCAACGGAAACGGCATTTACATCTCTGAACAGAATCAGAATAAAGAATCTGGCCAACGACGGTGACCGCAAGGCCAAAGAAGTACTGGACCTTTCCGAAAAATACGACAGCCTGCTTTCTACAATTCTTGTGGGCAACAATATTGTGAACATCGCAATGTCTTCAATCGGTACACTTCTGTTTATAGAGCTGTACCCTGTGTATGGAGCAACCATTGCCACAGCGGTAATTACTGTAGTAGTACTTATTTTCGGTGAAATTTCTCCGAAGAGTCTGGCGAAGGAAAGTCCTGAAAAATTTGCAATGTTTTCGGCTCCGCTTCTCAAATTCTTCATGCTTATTCTCGGACCGGTTAACTGGATATTTGGTCTGTGGAAGAAACTCCTGGCAAAGCTTTTCAATGCTGACGGCGTGAATCCTATCACAGAAGATGAGCTTCTGACCATCGTTGAAGAGGCTGAGACTGAAGGCGGAATTGACGAAGACCAGAGTGAACTGATTCAGAATGCTATTGAGTTCAACGAACTGGAAGCCTGGGACGTTCTTACACCGCGTGTGGATATTCAGGCTATTGAAATTGACGAAGAGCAGGACGAGATTGCAAAACTTTTCATGACTACAGGCTTTTCCAGACTGCCTGTTTATGAGGATGATCTGGACAACATTGTGGGTGTACTTAACCAGAAGGATTTCCACAATTACATCAAAGGCACAGATACGCCTATTTCTGAATATGTAAAGCCTGTAATTTTCGTGGCCGGCTCCATGAAAATTGCTCAGCTGCTCAAGCGCCTTCAGACTGTAAAGACTCATATTGCAATCATCGTTGACGAGTACGGCGGAACTTCAGGCCTTGTCACCATGGAAGACATTATCGAAGAGCTGGTGGGAGAAATCTACGATGAGCACGATGCTGTAGCTACTCAGGATATTGTTCAGCAGCAGGACGGTTCTTACAGAGTTCTCTGCGGTACTAACATTGACAAGATGTTTGACTATTTCGATGTGGAAGAAGAAATTGATGCAACTACAGTAAACGGCTGGGTTGTGCTGCAGATCGACAAGCTTGCGGAAGTGGGAGACCATTTTGTTTACGAGGCTGATTACAAGCGTTTTGACGTAACAGTAACCAAGGCTGATGCAAGAAAATCTTTAGAAATCAACATGACGGTAACTGAATTACCGCGTGAAGAATAGAAAGGGGAAGTTTTAAATAATGGGACTTATGGAAAAAATCTTTGGTGACTTAAACACTAAAGAAGTTAAAAAAATTGAAAAAATCGCCGATCAGGTTATGGCGCTGGATTCACAGATGGCAGCACTGTCTGACGAGGCACTAAAGGCTAAGACAGGTGAATTCAAGGCAAGACTTGCTGCCGGCGAAACACTTGACGATATTCTGGTGGAAGCTTTTGCGGTATGCAGAGAAGCTGCATGGCGAAGCGTGGGTATGAAGCACTTCAAGGTGCAGGTTATCGGCGGTATCGCTCTTCACCAGGGCAGAATCGCTGAAATGAAGACCGGTGAAGGTAAGACTCTGGTTGCAACTCTTCCTACTTACCTCAATGCTCTTGAAGGCAAGGGCGTTCACGTTATCACGGTCAACGACTATCTGGCAAAGCGTGACGCTGAATGGATGGGTAAAATCTACACTTACATGGGACTTTCCGTTGGCTGCGTAATCCACGGAATCACTGACAAAGCCCGTAAGGCGGCATATCAGGCAGACATCACATACGGTACAAACAACGAGTTCGGTTTCGACTATCTCCGTGATAACATGGTAATTTACCAGCAGCAACTCACGCAGCGTGAACTGAACTATGCCATCATCGACGAAGTTGACTCCATCCTCATCGACGAAGCCAGAACTCCGCTGATTATTTCCGGCAAGGGCGACGATTCCACAGATCTTTATCAGATTGCTGACAGATTCGTAAAGCCTCTCATTCCGGGTACTGACTACACTATCGAAGAAAAAGACAGACGTGTAACACTCACAGAAGCAGGTATTGAAAAGGCTGAAAAGTTCTTCAATATCGAAAACTTCGGTGATCCTGAAAACATGGAAATCAACCATCACGTTGTGGAAGCTCTCAAAGCAAGAGCTATCATGAAGCGTGACGTGGACTATATCGTAAAAGACGGCGAAATCGTAATCGTTGACGAATTCACAGGTCGTCTCATGTTCGGAAGAAGATATTCCAATGGTCTTCATCAGGCTATTGAAGCCAAGGAAGGGGTACTGGTGCGTTCCGAGTCCAAGACTCTTGCGACCATCACTCTCCAGAACTACTTCAGAATGTACAACAAGCTTGCCGGCATGACTGGTACAGCCAAGACTGAAGAAGACGAATTCCGCGACATCTACAACATGGACGTAGTTGTAATTCCTACAAACAGACCGGTTCAGAGACAGGACCTGGACGATGCGATTTTCTCCAGAGAACCTGCCAAGTTCATGGCCATTGCTGACAGAATTGCTGAAGCCCACGCAACAGGCCAGCCTGTGCTTGTAGGTACAATTTCCATTGAAAATTCTGAAAGACTTTCCACACTTCTTAAGAAGAGAGGAATTAAACATAACGTGCTCAATGCCAAGCAGCACGAAAAGGAAGCAGAAATCGTTGCTGAAGCAGGCCGTCTGGGTGCAGTGACAATCGCAACCAACATGGCCGGCCGTGGTACCGACATTATCCTTGGCGGTAACCCTGAGTTCGAAGCCAAGAGAGAAATGAAGGCTCTGGAATTTACTGATGAGCAGATTTCATTTGCAACAAGTTTTGTGGGCAGCGAAGACCCTGAAATGCTCAGAGCCCGTGAAGTTTTCAATGAGCTCCACGAAAAATACAAGGCTGAACGTGCTGAAGAACAGCAGAAGGTGAGAGAACTGGGCGGTCTTTGCATTATCGGTACAGAAAGACACGAATCCCGCCGTATCGACAACCAGCTCCGTGGCCGTTCCGGACGTCAGGGAGACCCTGGTGTGACTCAGTTCTTTATTTCCCTGGAAGATGATCTTATGAGACTTTTCGGCGGAGACAGAGTTCAGGGCATCATGGAAAAATTCGGCATGGAAAACGAAGCGCTTGCAGCAGGTATGCTTTCCAAGAGTATTGAAGGTGCTCAGAAAAAGGTTGAAGGCCGTAACTTCGAAGTGCGTAAATACGTTCTCCAGTACGATAACGTAATGAACAAGCAGAGAGAAGTAATTTACGACGAAAGAAGAAAAGTTCTTTTCGGTGAGGATGTTAAGGAATTCATTCTTGAAATGATGGATGACCTTGTAAGAAATACAGTTGTGCCGATTACTGTGGACAGCAAGTTCGCAGAAGAATGGGACTTTGATCTTCTCAACAAGAACCTGAAGCGTATCACTGATCGTTTCCAGGGCATTTCATATACAGATGAGCAGATTCAGACTCTCACACCGGAACAGCTTGAAGAAGATGCTGTTGCTGCTTTCAGAGCTCTTTATGATGTAAAAGAAGCTGAAGTTGGCGCAGAGCGTATGAGAGAAGTGGAAAAGATGATTCTCCTCAGAGTTGTGGACAACCGCTGGATGGATCACATCGATGCTATGGATGATCTGAAGAGAGGTATCGGCCTCCGCTCCATCGGTCATCTTGACCCTGCTGTGGCTTACTCCAACGAAGGTTTCGACATGTTCGAAGAAATGGTTGGTGACATCCGTGAACAGACTGTAAGACACTGTTTCAATGTGACAGTTACTACCTCCACAGAAAGAAAGAAAGTCATCGCAGACGGTGAAGGCCGTAAAGATGAGTACAGAGATGCAGGAGCACAGGCGCGCCCTCAGCAGGCACCGCAGGCAGGACAGATGCCAGCAGCCGCACCAAAGCCTCAGGAAGTGCGCAAGCCTGAAACTTTCCGCCGCGACATTCCGAAGGTGGGCAGAAATGACCTTTGCCCATGTGGTTCCGGCAAAAAGTATAAAAACTGCTGTATGAACAAGACAGAAGAATAATTTTCCTGCCGCCGGGTAGGTAAGCGAATTAAAGCGCTGGGCTCCGTATCGTTAGGCCTTTGAAGATACGGCTGCCGGCGCTTTGTTTTTTCAAGAGGTTTAACTAAGATGAAAGAAACTATTTCAATCAGAGAATTTGCCAGATATATAGGACTGAGCACTCTGGGTGCCGTGGGAATTTCATGTTATATCCTGGCAGATACATTTTTTATATCGGTGGGCATGGGCACTGATGGCCTGGCCGCACTGAATATTGCCATACCGATATACAATTTTATATGGGGTATTGCTGTTATGCTGGGTATGGGCGGTGCCACCCGCTATACTATCGCCAGAAGCCGCGGAGAGTATGAGCAGGGTGACAGGATTTTCAGTGTAGTAATTGCTGTGACAGTGGCCTTTTCGACGGTTTTCGCACTTGTGGGTATTTTCGGGGCAGAAAAAGTCGCAGCACTGCTGGGCGCCAACGAAGAAATCCTGGCCATGACAACTGAATATATGAGGGTAATTCTCCTTTTTGCGCCGGCATTCGCGCTGAACCAGGTTTTTACATGTTTTGTGCGTAACGACGGTGAACCTAACCTTGCAATGCTGGGTACTCTCATAGGCAGCCTGGCAAATATTCTCCTCGACTATATTTTTATCATAATCTGGGATATGGGCATGTTCGGGGCAGCGGCGGCAACATCCTGCTCGCCTGTCATAGGAATGGCAATAATGTGGAGACACAAAGCCTCAGGAAATAACCAGTTCCACCTGACCAAAGACATGTCTGACTTCAGAAAGCTGGGCCATACCTGTGCACTGGGTATTCCATCCCTGGCAACGGAACTTTCGTCAGGCATAGTTGTTATAGTGTTCAATATGATTCTGCTGAACATTGCAGGAAATGTGGCAGTTGCAGCCTACGGGGTGATTGCAAATATCTCTCTGGTTGTAATTTCAGTGTTCAACGGCATGTCCCAGGGGGTTCAGCCGCTTATGAGCAGAGCTTACGGCCACGGAAACAAACATGACACGGCAGCACTTCTGAAATATTCACTGGCCGCTTGTTCAGCAGTTGCAGTGATAATATATGTGTTGATTTTTATGGGTGCAGATACGATCACGGCTGTTTTCAACAGCGAAAACAACCAGCAGATGGCAGTCATTGCTGTGCCGGGGCTGAAGATATACTTTACGGCGGCCATATTTGCCGGTTTTAATATAATTATGCAGATACATTTCACTTCCATGGAAAAAGCTCTGCCGGGCCAGGTAATCTCACTGCTGAGAGGACTTATCATCATCATTCCGGCCGCTTTCCTGCTGTCAGACATTCTGGGACTGACCGGGGTATGGCTTGCCTTCCCTGTGACTGAAGCGGCGGTTGCAGTTGTGGGAGTATTCATGTTCATGTACTTTAAAAGGAGGAAAAAATAATGAAGAAGTTTGTAATGGAAAAAGATTTTCTGGAAATCTTTCCGGATGCAAAGATCGGTGTCCTCGTATGCTGCGGCATCGACAATCATGTAAAGGATGAGGAAAAATACGCTCCATACCTGCGCGAAGCGGAAAAGCAGGCTGCGGTACACTTCGCAAACCCTGAATTCACTGAAAACCCTATCGTAAGAACATGGCGCGATGCCTTTTATAAGTTCAAAACCAAGAAAGGTGCCCGCTGCTCCATCGAAGCTCTCCTGAAGAGGGTTTCCAAAGGCGGCGAAATCGGCTGCATCAACCCGCTGGTTGACATTTACAACGGTATTTCTCTTAAGTACGGCGTGCCTGTAGGCGGCGAGGATATCGACAAGTTTGAAGGAGACAACCGTCTGACTGTGGCCGACGGTACGGAAGAATTCATCACTTACGGGAGTGACAAGAGTGAGCCGCCATATCCCGGCGAAGTGGTGTACAAGGACAACGCAGGCGCAATCTGCCGCTGTTTCAACTGGCGCGAATCAGTGCGCACCATGCTCACAGAAGACACAGTGAACGCTTTTATGTGTATCGAAACTGTTGCAGGCGAGCGCGATGACGTGCTGGAGCAAGCTCTGGAAGAACTGAAAGGCCTCATCGAAACAGAACTGGGCGGCACAGTGACCAAGCACATCCTGAGCAAAGATAATCCGGAAGTTGTTATCTGAGAATAAGTATAATGAAAAAACGACCTGAGTGTTACAGGTCGTTTTGCTGTTTTAAAACTCTTTCTTCTCCATAATCCTTACACTGAGGAAGAATGATCCGACTGCGATCACTGCGATTACAGCGATAGAACCGAAAACTATCATATAAGAGGACAATTTGATTCCGCCGTAGAGCATGATGCCAGGGAAGACAATTCCCAGGGAGGTAATTGCGGTAACCATAAGTACCGGCAGCGCAATCATGGCAAGCAGGAGCAGGCGGGCTTTCTGCACACCGAATTTAAAGTTCATCGGCAGCAGCACGGAGATAAATAAAATAGCCATAAGCATTGAAACTACCCCAATTGCCAGAGTGCTTACCCAGTTTCCTTCAGCGGCGCTCCAGCCTGTTGTCTGAAGTATCAGTGAGGCGCAGATGCCTGTGATGATGCCAAGAAGCGCATAGCCCACGGAAATTATGTATTTGCTCAGGACTGCCTGCCTGCGGGTAACGGGCATGGTGAAGGCCAGCTGGTACCACTGATGCACTTCGTCCATGGCAAGGCTGTTGACCACCAGCACAGTGCTGGAAACTGTCAGCATGGTTACAAGTATTGCCATGCCCTGATCCTTGAAAGCGATGCTGAAAACCACCAGCAGGAAAACCAGCGATTTGCCAAGCCCTTTCATATTGTATATATCTTTTAAAATTAACCCCTTCATTTTATTTCTCCCCTTTCACATAAAAGACCATGATTTCGTCGATGGTCGGTGTGTCGATAACAAGCTCAGGATATCTGCGGGCCGCTTCGTGGCGGTCAGCGACCAGTACATTGCACTGGAATTCCTGGCGGTAAACGGCCAGACGGTCCTCAGACTTAATGAGAGCCAGGTCGTCAGCAGAGCAGCGGATAATGCCGTAATTGTAGAGCAGGTCATCTTTCTTTTCGCAGAAAATCAGGCGGCCATCGTGGATGAAAGCAATATAGTCAGCGATTTTTTCCAGGTCAGTGGTGATGTGGCTGGAAAGGAGAATTGCATGATCTTCTTCCTGCATGAAGTCCAGGAAAATATCAAGAATCTCATCGCGCATCACAGGGTCCAGGCCCGATGTAGGCTCATCGAGAAGGAGCAGACGGGCGTTGTGGGAAAGAGCAACTGCCAGGTTGAATTTGACACGCATACCTTTGCTGAAGTCCTTGATTGGTTTGTCAGAATTAAGGCCGAAGTGCTGTGTGTAGTGAGTCCAGGCCTGTGAGTCCCAGGACTTGTATATGGATTTCAGGATTTTTTCGGCCTGGCTGATTGTAAGCAGCGGATTGAAATGAACGTTTTCGAAGACTACACTGATCTGCTCTCTGAGAGCAAGCGGGTCTTCTGCCAGCTGCTGACCGAAAAAAGTAACTTCGCCCGAATCCTTGTGAATAAGGTCCATGGCAGCCTTGATGGTAGTAGTTTTGCCGGCGCCGTTTTCGCCGATGAGCCCGACGATTGAGCCTGCAGGAACCACAAGGTCAATATTGTCTAAAGTGAAATTTTTGAATTCTTTGCGAAGCCCGCGGATTTCCAGGGCGTTTCCGTAATTATCTTTCATGGCGGTTAAACCTCCTCATAAAACATCTCCAGAATCTCTTTTAACTTTTCGCAGCTGATACCGCAGGCCCTGCCGATTTCGGCAGCCTTGGCCAGGTGCTCTTCGCAAAGGCGCTGCTGCTCTTCCTGCCAGAAAGTCTGGTTTCTGGCTGATATGAAGCTTCCCTTACCCACGGCGGTTTCGATGAAACCGTCACGCTGCAGATCCTCGTATGCCCGCTGCACTGTAATTACGCTGATGTGCAGGGACTTGGCCAGAGCGCGCATGGAAGGGATAGGGTCTCCCTGTTTAAGCTTGCCGCTCATGACCTGAGCCTTTACCTGTGAAGTTATCTGCTCATATATGGGTTTGGTGGAGCTGGAACTGATGATGATATCCATTATGTAAGCCTCCTTTTGAATTGTCCGGACTTGAATGCAAGTGTACTTATTGGATAAGTACACTATATAACACTTGCGGCACGTTGTCAACAGCAAAAAATAAAAAGCCACCTGCCAGGAGGCAGATGGCCGGTTGCCATGTGTTTAAAGGGCCGGGAAGAACCCGTAAAATACAGCCCCGAGAGCTCCGCAGATTAACAGCACCAGAATCGGATTTACCTTGAATTTCCACACAAGAAGCAGTGCAAGTCCGAAGAAAAACAGGCTTGGAAGGCTTGCAATTGAGATCTGAGCCACGGAAAAAGCGGCCGCAGCAATCAGCCCTACAACTGCCGGACGGATGCCCAGAAGGGCGTTTTTAAGGTAAGCGTTGTCCTTGAATTTGTTGAAGTAGTAAGACACTATAAGGCATATTACAAACGGAATGGACAGTACGCAGGCTGAACACAGAAGACCGCCCCAGAACCCGAAAAGCTGGAATCCCACAAAAGTTGAGGAGTTTACAGCAATTGTGCCGGGGGTCATTTCTGCAATAGCCACCACGTCAACGAATTCTTCAGGAGTGAGCCAGCCATGGTTTTCAATGATTTCTCTCTGTATAAAAGCAAGAATTGCATAGCCGCCGCCGAAGGAAAAAGCACCGATTTTAAGGAAAGAAAGGCATGCCGCCAGAATTAAAGCAGACATTTAATCTACCTCCTTTCCGGCTTTGCGGGAATTTACCGCACGGACAACATGACCACGGAGAAAGATGCCGTAGCAGGCTGCAATAATTATTATTATGATAGGATGTACATTGAACGCAGCAATGGCGATAAAAGCCAGCAGGGACAGAATCCAGCTGTAATACTCCTTGATTTTTGCAGACCGGGCCAGTTTGATCACTGAATAGACAATCAGAGCGACAACTGCAGGGCGGACAGCGGCGAAAATGTTTTCCACAACTGTAAGTTGAGTCAGGTCATCGAAGATCATTGCAATCAGAGTAATGATTATAATGCTCGGAAGCGCGGCCCCCAGCATAGCGGCAAAAGAGCCCCTGGCTTTATAAACGCGGTATCCGGTAAATGTGGCAGCGTTGATGGCCAGAGGTCCTGGCAGGCTGTTGGTCAGGGATATGGCGTCCAGAAATTCTTCGTCTGTCATCCAACCTTTGGTCTCAACAACTTCTTTCTGTATGATGGGCAGCATGGCATAGCCGCCGCCGAATGTAAACAGGCCTATTTTGAAAAAGACCAGGAAAATTTCAAAAAATAGTTTCATAATTGCTCCTTGGCATGTATTATCTTTAATAATTTTACTCCGGGGCAGTGATAATGGCAAGTAAATAGTAAAAATCCTTAAAAAAATTCTTTAAACAGAGCAAAAAGTCCTTGCAATTCCAATGTTTTCGCGATATAATACTATCGCACGTTTGTGTGCAGCGGGCGCAGGATGGGAATCCGTCCGGGACCCGGAGCTGATTAATTTTAGTTTATCGAACCAGATTTTGCTGTCCGCAAGCAGCAGAATCCCAGTAGACAAGGCCGAACCAGTTCTTGGCGAAAGAACCCAGTAGGTAGAAAGGAAAAAAGAATAATGAAATCATTTATCGCAAAGCCTGCAGAAGTTGAACGTAAGTGGTACGTTATCGATGCAGAAGGCAAGACTTTAGGTAGACTTGCATCAGAAGTTGCTTCTATCCTTCGTGGTAAGAAGAAGCCAATCTACACTCCACATGTTGACTGTGGTGATTATGTAATCATCATCAACGCAGAAAAGGTTGAAGTTACTGGTAAGAAGAGAAAAGAAAAGATCTACAAGAGACACACTGGCTATCCAGGTGGATTAAGAGAAATCACTTTCGAAAAACTCCAGGCTAAGAAGCCAGACGAAATCATCAGACATGCAGTAAAGGGCATGCTTCCAGATGGTAAGCTTGGCAGACAGATGTTCAAAAAGTTACATGTTTACGCTGGCGCTCAGCATCCACATGCTGCTCAGAAGCCTGAAACATGGGAATTCTAAGGAAAGGGAGGAATAGACAATGGCAAAGATGCAGTATCAAGGAACAGGAAGAAGAAAAAGTTCAGTTGCTAGAGTTAGATTAATCCCTGGAACTGGAAAGATCACTGTTAACAAGAAAGATTTAGAAGAATACTTCGGTATGGAAATCGTTAAGAGAGAAGTAAAGAGACCTTTCGAAGTTGCTGGTTGTGAAGGCAAGTTCGACGTTATCGCTACTGTACACGGTGGTGGTTTCACAGGTCAGGCAGGTGCTTTAAGACACGGTATCTCCAGAGCACTCTGTGTAGCTGATGCAGAAGCTTACAGAGCTCCTTTAAAGGCTGCTGGTTTCTTAACAAGAGACTCCAGAATGAAGGAAAGAAAGAAATACGGTCTCAAGAAGGCAAGAAGAGCAAGCCAGTTCTCCAAGAGATAATCAGCCGTCAGGCTTTATCAACGGGATATGGTTGGTTCGGAAACTTTCAGAATCATTCAATCGAAGAATACACCCCCGGATGCATCCGGGGGTTTTCTTTTTGCAAAAGACTGGACATTTTCCGGGCAATTTTCTATAATATACTTTGCTTGAATATTAAACGCAGGAGATTATGACAATGGATAATAGTAAGTGCAGTACAAACTGGGGCGGAGTATTCCGCTGCGCAGGGGGATTTATGGCCTGGGTTATAGGTTCCGGCTTTGCCACCGGTCAGGAAGTGCTGCAGTTTTTTACAAGTTACGGATATGAAAGTTTTATTATAGTATTGATTAATCTGGTGGGGTTCCTCCTGGTGGGAACGGCGATTCTGACCACTGGTTACGAGAAGCGGGAAGAAGCGGACTTCGAGCAGCTGCAGTACTACTGCGGCCGAAGACTGGGGACTTTTTATTCCTGGATGATTCCGGTGACTCTGGTGCCCAGCATGTCAGTGCTGATTTCCGGTGCGGGGGCTACGCTGAACGAATACTACGGGCTTAATCATTATGTGGGCGCAGCACTCATGGCGGGCGCTGTACTGGTTACATATTTTATCGGTTTCAACCGTCTGGTAAAGGTGCTTTCGTTTATAGGGCCGTCAATTATTGCATTCTGCCTGTTGGTTGGTGTGATTACAGTGGTACGGGACTTCGGCAATATTGGAGATGTGCCTGCTTTTGAAGAGGCACTGGCAGTGAAGCAGTCCGCGCCGAACTGGGTAATCAGTGCGATTCTTTACGTATCGTATAATTTCCTCTGCGGAAGCGTTTACTATACTCAGCTGGGAAAGACGGCGGGAAGTCTGAAGGAAGCGCGTCTCGGGGCTGTAATCGGTGCCCTGGGCCTTATTGCGGCAATTGCCGTTATAAGTACCGCTATTCTGCTCAACGGCGGAGAAGCTGCGGCGCTTGACATCCCGAACCTTTACCTTGCAAAGAAAATCTCATGGGTACTTGGGGCAGTGTTCTCCGTCTTCCTGGTGCTGGGAATTTTCTCCTCGTGCTCTGCAATGATGTGGATTGTCTGCCAGAAATTCTCCCTGAAAGACCCGAAAAAAGACCGCTGGATTGCGGCAGCAATTTCTGTGGGAACATTCTTTCTGGGGCTGCTGTCCTTCGGAGAACTCATTGGAGCATTCTATCCGTTTATCGGCTACTGCGGGCTGATTTACATGATTGGCGTGATAAAGAAAAAATTCACAAAATAAGGAAAACATCCGGGTCGTTTGGACCCGTTTTTTATTTTTTGAAAAAATTCCGAGGTTTGTTGGAAAAACAACATACTTTTCAGCATGGTTAGTGTATGCTAACTCCATAATAAAAAGCAAACATACTCAAAAGGAGGTAACAATATGGCATACGCAGACTGGAAAGATAAAATTACAGGATTTAAGAAAGTTGACGTAAGAGGCATTTCAGGAAACTTCTTCCCGGGCCTTAAGAAACAGGCAATGGAGGTTGCTCAGGGAGAAGGACTGGAAGTGATTCAGACTTTTGACCCGATTCCATTATATGCAGTTATGGAGGAGCTGGGGTTTGAGTCTTACACAGAGCAGACCGGCCAGGCGGAATTCCACGCATACTTCTACCGCACAAGCATCGGAGCAGAAAGCGGCAACATTACCATGCGCCCTGCAGCGCTGACAAACCTGTCGCTCATAGACGAGGGCCTTGGCAAAATCGGTGTTGAGTTCTGGGATCTGACATGGAACGACGAAAAGCGCTTTCTCCCTTATGAAACCCGCCTGCTTCTTTCACTTACCAACGCAGTGGGCGCAGGCAGAATGCGCCAGGCAACCAGAGAACTGGTTAAGGCATACGCACACGGCCTTGATTCAGCTGCATTTGACGATGTGTTCGAGCTTCTGGCGTGGAATCAGGGAATCGGCTACTTCAGCTCTGAAATCGGTCCGTCAACACTTTTCAAGGCATACAAGACAATCAAGCAGCAGGAAAAGCAGGGCAGAACCCGCGAAGAAATCACTGCAGCTCTCATGGAAAACTTCGGGGAAAAGAACCCTGATGTGAAAGTTATTTAGGAGGCATCACTATGACAGAATTAAGAATTACAGGCCAGACCAGACTGGCAGACCTTGTATCGGCATATCCGGGACTTAAGGAAAAACTTCCTGAAGTAAACCCAAAGTTCAGTATGATAAACAGCCCCATCGGTGCGGTGATGCTTAAAAAAGTGACTATCGCAGACATGAGCCAGCGCTCCGGCATGGACCAGGCAGAGCTCATCGAAAAACTGGGCGCAGTGATAGAGAGAATTGCATAGAAGGAAATTGAAAAAAGGTGCCCCGCGGCATCTTTTTAATTGTATTTCCTTGACATTCAATCATATCATGTTATAATTTAATTATATCATTTAATGAGAAAATGATATAATTAAACGTGAAAATGAGGAGGTTAAAATGAGAGACTTTAATTACGAACAATCATGGAAAAAACTTCTCACACCAGAAATCGTAGCACTGCTCACACAAATCAACGAATACAAGGGAAAGCAGAACCAGATGCTTACAACCGAAGCAGACACACTTTCCCAGCTCACAGAAATAGCCAAAGTACAAAGCACAGAAGCATCAAATAAAATCGAAGGTATTTCCACATCAAACGAAAGACTTAAAAAAATCCTGCAGGACAAAACCACACCGCGGTCCAGAGATGAAGAAGAAATCGCAGGGTACAGGGATGTGCTTGCCACTATCCACGAAAGTCACGAGTTCCTTGATGTACTGCCCAACCTGATACTGCAGCTTCACCGCGACCTGTATAAATACAGCGGCAGAAGCATCGGCGGCAGCTATAAAAACAGCAACAACGTAATTGCTGAAGAGGACGAACAAGGCAATAAATATGTACGATTCAGACCAGTAGAAGCCTGGGAGACTGCGCCGGCAGTAGAAGAACTTTGCAGGGCGTACCGATATGCAGCAGAGAATAAGTTGGCTGACCCGCTTATTCTGGCAAATATGTTCATACTGGACTTTCTTTGCATACACCCATTTAACGACGGCAATGGCCGCATGAGCCGCCTTTTGACCCTGTTGCTCCTGTACAGACAGGGTTATATGGTAGGTAAGTATGTCAGTATTGAGCACATAATCGAAAAAACCAAAGTCACATATTATGAGACGCTGCAGCAGAGTTCTTACGGATGGCATGAAAACAGTAATGATTACGAGCCTTTCGTGAGGTATATGCTTGGCACAGTTTTAAAAGCATACAGAGAATTTGATGAAAGGGCTCAGATTATGACCGCAGAAGGTGCGAAAAAACCAGACCAGGTCAGAGCAATCATCAAATCATCACTGAAACCAATAACTAAAAAAGAAATTCTCGAAAAGTGCGGAGATATAAGCGAAATTACCGTGCAGAGAGCGCTGGCGGACCTGCAGAAAACAGGTGAAATTATCAAGCAAGGCGGCGGCAGATATACGGCGTATATATGGAATTTTGAAAAGGAGTAAACAATGATTACAGGCGAATTAAAGAATAAAATTGACGGACTCTGGGATGTGTTCGCAGCCGGGGGCTTAGTAAACCCACTGGACGTAATTGAACAGGTAACTTATCTGATGTTCATCCACGACCTCGACGCATCGGACAACCTGCGCCAGAAAGAAGCAGCCATGCTGGGGCTTCCATACGAAAGCATCTTTTCAGGAGAAGTGCAGATCGGCGAAAGAACCATTGAAGGCAATAAGCTGAAATGGTCAGTTTTCCGCGATCTGCCTGCGGGCCAGATGTACACAATTATGCAGGAGTGGGTTTTCCCATTCATCAAGAACCTGCACAGCAACAAGGACAGCGCATATTCCAAGTATATGGATGATGCGATTTTCAAGCTGCCGACACCGTTGCTGCTCTCCAAGGTAGTGGTGATTCTGGACGATATTTATATGCTCATGGAAAAGGCTGACGATGCGGACATGAGAGGGGACGTTTACGAATACCTGCTATCGAAGATTTCACAGTCCGGCAGAAACGGCCAGTTCAGAACGCCAAGACACATAATCAAAATGATGGTTGAACTGATGGCGCCGGGTTCTGATGAAATAATCTGTGACCCTGCCTGCGGCACTAGCGGATTCCTTGTGGCATCAGGCGAGTACCTGAAGGAAAAGCACAAGGAAGAAATCTTCTTTAACAGAGAAAAGAAATCTCACTATATGAACGGCATGTTCCATGGCTACGACACTGACAGAACCATGCTCCGTATCGGGGCGATGAATATGATGACCCATGGTGTGGACAACCCGTTCATAGAATACAGAGACAGCCTTTCGGATCAGAACGCAGACAGGGAAAAATACTCTCTTATTCTGGCAAACCCACCGTTCAAGGGCAGCCTAGACGCGGACATCGTGTCCACTGACCTGCTGAAAGTCTGCAAGACTAAAAAGACAGAGCTTCTGTTCCTGGCGCTGTTCATTAAAATGCTTAGAAAATCGGGACGTTGTGCATGTATTGTTCCTGATGGTGTGCTTTTTGGTTCGTCTACAGCACACAAAACAATTAGAAAGAAAATAGTGGAAGAAAACATACTTGACGCGGTAATTTCAATGCCTTCAGGAGTGTTCAAACCATACGCAGGTGTATCTACAGCAATTTTGATTTTTACAAAGACAGACCATGGCGGTACTGATAATGTGTGGTTCTACGACATGACAGCGGACGGCTTCAGTCTGGACGACAAGCGCACACCGGTGACAGAAAACGATATTCCTGATATAATCGCCCGCTTCCATAACCGTGAGGCGGAAGCAGACCGTGCCCGCACAGAAAAATCTTTCTTCGTGCCAAAGGACGAAATCGTGGCAAACGACTACGACCTGTCAATCAACAAGTATAAAAAGACAGAATATGTGGCAGTGGAATACCCGCCAACATCAGAGATACTTGCCAATATCAAGGCACTGGAAGCGGAGATTGCGAGAGAGCTGGCGGAGCTGGAAGGGTTACTTGATGAATAGAGAAAATAATCAGTTGCCGAGGAAACCTCGGTAGCGGGTTCGATGGAAGAATACAAAAGAAAGGGACAAATTCAGATTTGTAGGGATGATAGATGATATTGGAAAAATTATGTTCTGTTTTTACGGATGGTGATTGGATAGAAAGTAAGGATCAGTCACCATCTGGAATTCGGTTAATACAAACCGGAAATATAGGAGAAGGTGTCTTCTTGGATAAAGAAGAACACGCCAAATATATTTCAGAAGCAACATTTGAAGAACTAAAATGCACTGAAATATTTCCGGGGGATATTTTGATTTCAAGATTACCAGATCCAGTTGGAAGAGCTTGTATTGTTCCTGATAAAGAGGAACGGATGATTACTGCTGTGGACTGCAGTATTTGTCGTGTTAAGAATGATTTGATTGATACACATTATCTCTGTTACTACCTTCAGTCTAACCAGTATTATAAACAGTTAGATCAAAATGTTACTGGAACTACGAGAAAACGGATTAGCAGAAAAAATCTGGGGAATGTTGAGGTTACGGTTCCTGCGTTAGATAAACAATACGAAGTGGTTCAAATCCTTGATAAGGTCTCTTCTGCAATTCTTGATAAAAAGAAACAGTTGGAGCTATTTGATGAACTCATCAAATCCCGATTTGTCGAACTGTTTGGTGACCCTGAAACCAACCCTTACGGATGGGAAAAAGCAACAGTTGGGGAAGTCTGTTCTTCGATTGTGAGAGGACCTTTTGGTAGTGCACTCAAAAAGGAATTCTTTGTTGAACCCAGCGAAGCTACATATAAGGTTTATGAGCAAAAACATGCCATTCAAAAATCGGCAACTATCGGAACTTATTATGTTACAGCTGAAAAATTTGATGAATTACGAAGATTTGAATGTGTTGCAGGTGATATTTTAATGAGTTGCTCTGGTACAATGGGCGAATTATATCAGTTGCCAGAAGGTTGCGAAAAAGGGTTGATAAACCAAGCGCTTTGTAAGTTCACTCTTAACAAAAAGATACTCCCTATCGTATTTTTAACTTACATGAAGCAAACCATCGGCAACTTAGAAACCAAGGGCAGTGGTATTCAAAACATTGCAGCAGTGTCTTATGTAAAGGCAATGCCTATCAATTTGGCGCCGATGGAAGTCCAAGAACAGTTCGCAGCCTTCGTTGACCAGACCGACAAATCAAAAGTTGCAATACAGAAGTCTCTTAATGAGATGCAGGTTTTGTATGATAAGTTAATGCAGGAGTTTTTTGGATAGGAATATAAATGATTATTGATTTTGATAATGCTGATTCGGTTCAAAAAAATATAAAAGATTATATATTGGAGAATGCACGTGATTTTACTTGCGAACAATATGATAATCTTATTGATAGATACTCTTTATGTAAATCTTTGAACGATGATGTAATAAGAATCCACAGAGACTGGTTTAATACCCAATTACGTGGATCGAAAATTTGTGCTGGTCATTTTTCCAGGGTTTATGATTTATCGAAAATTGAACAAGGTATCGTTACTTTGGACTGTGAGAACCATCTGGCTCAAATAAAAGATATTTTAAATATAGAAAATTTTGAGGATAAAAAAGAGATAGACGCGCTCGAAGAGATATTATTGAATTTATCGAAGTATTTGGGTGGAATTCGAGAAAAAAGACTGTCATTCTTTTATCCTGCGTCACACACAAGAGCTTGTGCACACTATACTGAAGCAATTGGTGGAGAAGTGATTAAATTCAATAAAGAAAAGATTCCTAATATTTATCAATTGCTTTGTAAAGTAGGAATCCCAATTCTAGTTCGAGCAACAGTTCCTTTTGATGAAATAATAGATTATTGGAAAGGACAGGTAATTGATAATATTATAAGAATGACATTAGCCGGAGAGCCTATTTGGAAGGGTGAATTAGATGGCAGATGTTTTGAACTACAGATAGAGAATTGCCTAAAAAAGAAAAATATTAAAGAAGTAATTATACTGGGGTAAAAAAGGAGAAAATAATGGATACATATATCGTATATTTTGATGAAACAGGGGATGATGGTGCTAATACAAGCTCAAGTAAAGAATTCGTTTTAACAGGTATGTACATGAATGCAGACAGCTGGCAGGACAATTTTAACAAGTTAAAAACTTGTCGCAGAGAGTTAAAGAATAAATATGGTTTACACATGTCTCAGGAAATACATACCAAGCATCTAGTAAGAGATAAAGGAATGTATCGTGATTATCAGTGGACTGACGAGCAGCGCAGGAATTTGCTGATTGATTACATAAAATGCATTGCATCCTTGGATATGAAAGTGGTAAATGTTATAATCAATAAAGAAAAGATAATTAACGAAGATTATAATGTTCTGGAAACTGCTTTAAAATACAATATTCAGAGAATTGAAAATGATTCTGAAGGCAAGTGGCATTATCTGATAATTACAGATGAAGGAAGGCTTGCACCAATGCGCAAGATTGCAAGAGCAATCAGAAGTTATAATCCAATTCCATCGTATGCAGGTGTCAGCAATAAACCTATAGGCGGGTTAATTGAAGATATTATGGCAAAAGATTCTGCGGAATCATATTTCATACAAACTTGTGATTTCATATCATTTTTTGTGGATTTATATTTCCGGGCAATTGATAAAAGTGAGGAACTTCCTGGCAGAGTGGAAAAAGTTATTAATAAAGAATTCATTCAAAAAACAATCGTAACATTTGAACACGGCAAGATTCTAAATTTAAAAGCTAGTGGCAACCATAAACATGGCTTTGTAATATATCCAAAATAAAACACCACCTAGCCCGCATTCGCAAGTTCAGTGGTTCAATATAATAATAGCAGAATTCTTGATTTTTGTCAATAAGAGCATTTTTTTTATTAAAATACAGCAATAATTTTATTAAATCGTAAAAAAACAATACTTGTAAAAACAACATAAAAGGAGGTCCAACCATGACCAACTTCGATTTTCTGAAGAACGAACCACAATTTAATACTTTTTCTGATGTGGCAATTGCAGCAGAAAAGGTCTTACATATCGATGCAGCGTCATGTGTGCTCAACTGCCGCAGGGCCATGGAGTTTGCGGTCAAATGGATGTATTCCGTGGACGGGGCGCTGGACAAGCCTTATCAGGATTCTTTGTCGGTGCTCATGGGGACTGATGATTTCCGCGATATTGTGGACAAGGATTTATATGAGCGCATGGTTTTTATCCGCAAGGCGGGGAACCAGGCGGCCCACAATCCTAAGGCAATCAAGAAAGAGCAAGCGGAGCTCTGCCTTGAAGATCTTTTCCTTTTCTTCGATTTCATAAGCTGCTGCTACGGCGAAGACTACCAAGTACGCGAGTTTAACCGTGACCTGCTTAAAGAACCTCAGGTTCAGCTGGTACAGGCACCTGCGCCTGCAGATCAGACTGTCAATCTGGAAAAGCTTATTGCAGAGAACAAGGCCCTCAGGGAAGAACTGACCGCCCGCAGGCAGGAACAGCAGCAGACCTACGTGCCTAAGCCTCTGGATATTTCCGAATACCAGACACGCAAGATTTACATCGACACCATGCTCCAGGCTGCCGGCTGGGTTGAAAACTACAACTGGCAGAACGAAGTGGAGCTTTTCGGTATGCCTAATACGTCAGGCGTGGGTTATGCGGACTATGTGCTCTATGGTGATGACGGCAGGGCTCTGGCGGTAATCGAGGCCAAGAAAACCTGTGTGGATGTTGTCAAAGGCCGCCAGCAGGCCAAGCTTTATGCTGACCTTCTGGAAAAGAAGCATGGCCGCAGACCAGTGATTTTCCTGACCAACGGTTTTGATACGCGCATCATAGACGGCCAGTATCCGGAACGCCGCGTGGCCGAAATCTATTCCAAGCGCGACCTGGAGAAGCTGTTTAACCTGCGTACTGCCAAGACCAGCCTGAAATATGTGCAGGTGGACAAGGACATTGCAGGCAGATATTATCAGGAAGCGGCAATCAAGGCTGTATGCGAGAACTTCGACAATAAAAACCGCCGCAAGGCACTTCTTGTAATGGCCACCGGCTCCGGCAAGACCAGAACGGTCATCGCTCTTTGTGACGTGCTTCTGAAACACGGCTGGATTAAAAACATTCTTTTCCTGGCCGACAGAAACGCGCTGGTAACTCAGGCAAAGCGTTCTTTCGTGAACCTGCTACCTGACTTATCGGTTACCAACCTTTGCGAAAAAGACAGGGACTATGGTGCACACTGCGTATTTTCGACTTACCAGACCATGATGCACTGCATTGATGATGCTACTGACGACGAGGGCAGAATTTTCAGCAGCGGCCATTTCGATCTGGTAATCTGCGACGAAGCCCACCGTTCCATTTACAATAAATACAAAGATATTTTTAATTATTTCGATGCTCCGCTGGTTGGTCTGACTGCCACACCGAAGGACGAAATCGAAAAGAATACTTACGAAATTTTCGAACTTGCAAGCGGCGAGCCTACCTATGGTTACGAGCTGGCTCAGGCAGTTCAGGACGGATATCTGGTGGATTTCCTTTCTGTGGAAACTGTGCTCAAGTTCGTGGACAGCGGCATTGTTTATGATGAGCTTTCTGAAGAAGAAAAGGAAGAGTTTGAAAAAACTTTCGCCGATGAAGAGGGTGATGTGCCTGAGTCAATTTCCTCATCTGCCCTCAACGAATGGGTCTTCAACAAAGACACAATACGCAAAGTTCTCAATACACTGATGACCGACGGCCTGTATGTAGACTATGGCCAGAAAATCGGCAAGACAATTATCTTCGCCAAGAACCATGACCACGCAGAAAAAATCTTTGAGGTTTTCAATGAAGAATATCCGCACCTCAATGGTTATGCCAAGGTGATTGATAACTATATGACTTACGCCCAGAGTGCTATTGACGAGTTTTCAGAGCCTGACAAACTGCCTCAGATTGCTATTTCTGTGGATATGCTTGATACGGGTATTGACGTGCCTGAAATCCTCAATCTGGTATTCTTTAAGAAGGTAATGAGTAAGGCCAAGTTCTGGCAGATGATTGGCCGTGGAACAAGACTTTGTCCGGGACTGCTGGATAATGGAGAAGATAAGAAGATTTTCTATATTTTCGACTTCTGCGGAAACTTTGAGTTTTTCCGCATGAATACAAAGGGCAAGGCAACACCTAATGCCATCCCTATTCAGGGGGCAATCTTCAACCTGAAGGGCCAGATTGTTTCCAAACTGCAGGACATCGAATTCCAGACTGAAGAGCTCATTGAATTCAGAAGTGACTTGGTGGATGATATGGTAGGCAAGGTTCAGGAACTGAACCGGGATAACTTCGCTGTAAAGCAGCACCTCAGATATGTTGATCAGTTCTCCAATCCTGCGCGCTATCAGAACTTCACTTATGAAGATACTCTCTGTGTGCGTGAAGAGGTTGCACCTCTGCTTCAGCCTGATAAGGACGATGCGACAGCACAGCGGTTTGATGCTTTGATGTACGGCATTGAAGTCTCTTATCTGGTCGGCAAGAAACATACCCGTGCTCACAAAGACCTGATGAAGAGGGTCCAGGGAATCGCCAGCGTGGCAAATATTCCTGAAATCAGAGCCCAGTCAGACTTTATAAATACGCTGCTTCACACTGATTATGTTGAAGAGGCCGGTATCAATGAGTTTGAAGAAATCCGCAAGAGACTACGCGACCTGATTAAATACATTCCTACCGGAATACAGACTTATGACACGAACTTCACTGACGACATTCTCTCCGTGGAGTGGAAACCATCCGAACTTGAAAGCGACGATCTGCAGAATTACAAAGCCAAGGCTGAGTTTTATGTGCGTCAGCATCAGGACAATATTGTTATCGGTAAGCTCCGTTCCAACATTCCTCTGGGGCCAAAGGACATTGAAAATCTGGAGCAGATTCTCTGGAGTGAAGTTGGCAGCCGCGAAGACTATGAGGCGGAGTTCAAGGACAAGCCGCTTGGCGAATTCGTCCGGGAAATTGTCGGTCTTGATATGGCAGCGGCCAAAGAAGCCTTTGCTGACTATCTGGACGGAACCAGACTGGACAGCCGCCAGATTTACTTTGTGAACCAGATTATAGAGTATATCGTCCACAACGGTATAATGAAAGACCTGTCAGTACTTCAGGAACCGCCATTCACCGATCGGGGCAGCGTGGTAGAAGTATTCCATGATATCACCCTATGGCAGGGAATCCGCAAAGTAATTGAAAAGATAAATACTAACGCGATAGCATAAACAAAGGGGGAAACACCATGCCACGAAAACGAAAAGTTGCAATTCTCACATACGAAAATAAATTTGAAACATATAACGACCAGCTGGGCGATGAGTTCGAGGGAACAGAGGTTGTTGCCTACGGAAGCGAATTTTCTTACCCGATACTGACCCGTAAGGCCAAGCTCATCGAAAACGACGGATACGATGCCATAGTTGCCCGTGGATGTACATACGGACTGATTAAGGACCATATCAATCTGCCTATCATTATCGTCGAGCCTAACCTGCTGGACGTGCTGGCTACCATGGTCAAGCTGAATCCGGAAAAAGGCGAACGTGTAGGCCTGCTTTTCCACGAAAATAACAGCCTGCTCCAGTACAAGGATCTGCCGGGATACCTGAACTCCATCTTCGGCGTGGAAGTCGAAATCAACAGTTACAAGAATGTGAAGGACTACTTCCCGAAGGCCGATGAAATGCTGAAGAGAGGGCTGACTCTTTTCAGCGGTTACAATGAACTGAAGCGCGCCAAGGAGCTGGGAGGTAAAAGCATCCCGCTGCTTATCGGCGAAAATGCCATGCGTGATGCTATCGACGAGGCCATTAAAATCATCGATATCCGTGACCGTGACGCCAACCACAATAAAAAAATTGAGACAATCCTCAGCGACAAGAACGAAGGTATCGTAAATCTGGACAGTTCTCTTAAAGTTCAGTGGATAAACGATTATGCCCGCAACGTGCTGAGCATTCCATCCGGGGAAAGCGCCGAGGATATTGACTTTAAAAAGCACATGCCGGAGCTGAGCTGGAAAAATATTTTTGTGCGCAATTATGATAACGTGGTCCTCAAAGAAGGGGAGACAAGTCTCATTGTCAACACCAAAGTTTTCCACAATCATACAGGCGAAAAGGAAGTTTTCATTTTCTTCCGCCGTGCGGCCAACGTAGTTGAAGAAGAAAAGAAAATCCGTGCGGAAATGCACAAGAAAAAGCAATATGCCAAGTTTAACCTTGATGATATAAAGGGCAGCAGCCAGGCCCTTCTGGATGCCAAAGAAAGAACCAAGCAGTGCGCCCGGTTTAACTCCAACATCCTTATTTACGGAGAAAGTGGCGTGGGTAAAGAACTTTTTGCTCAGTGCATCCACAACGAAAGTGAGCGGGCAAGAGAGCCTTTCTATGCTGTAAACTGTGCGGCTCTGCCTGAAAATCTGCTGGAAAGCGAGCTTTTTGGATACAGTGAAGGTTCTTTCACCGGGGCTAAAAAAGGCGGCAAGGCCGGAATATTCGAGCTTGCCCACAGAGGAACTGTGTTCCTTGATGAAATCGGGGAGCTTTCTCTGGCATCACAGAGTGCGCTGCTCCGCGTGCTTCAGGAAAAGGAAATCCGCAGAATCGGCGACGACGGCGTAATTCCTGTGGATGTGCGAGTGATTGCAGCCAGCCACAAGGATATATATCACGAAGTAGAGGAAAAACGCTTCAGACAGGACCTTTTTTACCGTCTCAATACAGTTTTCCTTACCATCCCGCCTCTCCGCGAGCGTAAGGAAGATATTATTGAACTGATGGATTTCTTCACGGCAACTTACGCCGGAAAATATGGCCTGGCATATACCGGTTCTCTGAATCAGGACGCTTACGATTATCTCCTTAACTATAAGTGGGAGGGCAATGTCCGTGAGCTGCAGAATTTCGTGCAGAGAATTTTTGTACTGGGATACCATGATAAGGTTTTATCAGCGGCAGATGTTAGAGGACTTCTGACCAATTCACCTGACGAGATGCCTGCTCCGGCAGAAACACCGTCATCAAAGGTGATGGAAACAGCCCCATCAAAGCCTGAAAAACACCGCATCACAGACGAAGACATTGCCGCAGCTCTTCAGCAGGCCGGCGGCAGCAAAACAGAAGCCGCAAAGCTTCTGGGCATCAGCAGAACCCATCTGTGGCGTCTCATCAACAATAAGTAAAGTAAAAGGAAGCTCCCCGCGGGGAACTTCCTTTTTTATGTTATATTTCTTTGGAGGCTTGCTGTGAAATACGGCAATGCTACTGGGCATTCCACAGAGCAATAATTTCTGGAATTACTTTCTTAAGGTCGCCTTCGATAGCGTAGTCAGCCAGTTTCATCATAGGACATTCAGGGTCCTTATTGATTGCAATAATAATCTTGGATGTCTGCATACCTGCAAGGTGCTGAATAGCGCCGCTGATACCGCATGCAAAGTAGATTTCAGGCTTAACTGTAGTACCTGTCTGGCCTACCTGGTGGCTTGGGTGAATCCAGCCTGCGTCAACTGCCGCACGGCTTGCACCTACAACGCCGCCAACTGCTTCAGCCAGTTCTTCGATGAGCTTAAAGCCTTCAGGACCGCCCAGACCACGTCCGCCGGAGCAGATAATCTTAGCATCTGTTAAGGAAACCATTTCCTTGGCAGCTTTTACAACTTCGAGAACTTCAACATTGATGTCGGAAGCTGCAAGCTTAACGTCAACTTTTACAAGTTCGCCTGTAGCGCCTTCAGCCTTTTCCATCTTAGCCATTACGCCAGGTCTTACTGTTGCCATCTGAGGGCGGGTGTTTGGAGTAATGATTGTAGCCATAAGGTTACCGCCGAAAGCAGGTCTTGTCTGCTTGAGACCCTTGCTCTGATCTTCTCTGTCAAGGCCTGTAAGGCTTGCAGTTGTGTTTGCTTCCAGATAGTCCATGTAGTTTGCAACGTTTACGTCAAGTCTTGTGCAGTCTGCTGTAAGACCTGTGTTAAGTCTTGCTGCTACTCTTGGAGCAAGGTCTCTTCCGATGTGAGTTGCACCGAAGAGTACGATTTCAGGCTTATATTCGTTGATTGCATCGGTAATAACCTTTGCGTAACCGTCTGTAGTATACTGTCCGAGAAGGGGATCTTCAAGGAGATATACTGCGTCTGCGCCGTAAGCATAAAGTTCGTCCTTGAGGGCTTCAACCTTGTCACCTACTAAAACTGCACAGACTTTTGTATCTTCACTGATTTCTCTTGATAATTTATGTCCTTCGCCTACCAGTTCGAGAGCTACATTCATAAGCTTTCCGTTTCTCTGCTCAGCAAAGACCCATACGTTTTTGTAATCTGCAAATTCTTTCATTTTCTTCGCTCCCTCCTAGATAATGTGTTTTTCTTTCAGTGCTGCAACAAGGTTTTCAGCTTTTTCTTTAGCTGTGTCGCCGGCAACTGCAATACCTGCTCCCTTTGGCTTAGGAGTAAAGGACTTGAATACGTTTGTAGGGGATGCTTTAAGACCTACTGTTGTAAGGTCAACGCCGATATCTGCTGCGTTCCATACTTTTACTTCCTGCTTTGCAGCCTTTAAGATACCAGGAACGGACATATATCTAGGTGTGTTGAGTTCTTTGATTGCTGTAAGTACGCAAGGAAGTTTAACCTTGAGAACTTCATAACCGTCTTCAAGAGCACGTTTAACGATAACGTGGTCGCCTTCAAGTGTGAAGTCCTTAACGTAAGTAACCTGAGGGATTCCAAGTTTTTCTGCCATCTGTGGACCAACCTGTGCTGTGTCACCGTCGATAGCCTGTCTGCCTGCGAAGATAAGGTCGAAATCGCCCACTTTCTTAACACCTGCAGCAACTGCGTTGGAAGTTGCCCATGTATCGGAACCGCCCAGAGCTCTGTCTGAAAGCAGAATTGCGTCGTCTGCACCCATTGCGATACATTCCTGAAGCATTTCCTTTGCCTGAGGAGGACCCATTGTGATTACCACAACTTCTGTATCAGGGTTTGCGTCTTTGATCTGAAGTGCCTGTTCAAGTGCGTTGGCATCATCAGGGTTTAAGATTGATGGTACACCGTCTCTGATTAATGTACCGGTTTCTGGATTTATTTTAATTTCTGTTGTGTCCGGAACTTGTTTTACACATACGATTATTCTCATTGACTTCTTACCTCCAATTCCTATTTAAAAATTTCGCCGGCCATTACCATCTTCATTACTTCGGAAGTACCTTCGTAAATTTCGGTAATCTTCTGGTCTCTGTACATTCTTTCTACAGGATAATCCTTGATGTAGCCGTAACCGCCGTGGAACTGAACTGCCTTGTCAACTACGTAGCTTGCTGCTTCGGAACATGCCAGTTTAGCTTCTGCAGCAGGAACTGTAGCAGGGAGACCTCTGTCTCTTCTGTTACATGCATCGTAAAGGATGTATCTTGCGCCGTCGATTCTTACTTTCATGGAAGCCATTTCGAAGGAAAGTGCCTGGAACTTGTCTAAGCTCTTGCCGAACTGCTTTCTCTGTTTCATGTACTTAACTGTTTCGTCAAATGCGCCCTGTGCGATACCAAGAGCCTGAGCTGCGATACCAAGGCGGCCAACATCCAGAGAAGTCATTGCAACCTTGAAGCCCTTGCCTTCCTGTCCGAGGAGTCTGTCCTTAGGAATTCTGCAGTCTTCGAATACCAGTTCAGCAGCGATGGAGCCTCTGATACCCATCTTGTTTTCGTGCTTAGGAACGCTGAAACCAACGTCGCTCTTTTCTACGATGAAAGCACTGATACCTTTGGTACCTTTGCTCTTGTCAGTCATGGCGAAGATGATGTATACTTCAGCGATACCGCCGCCGGAGATGAAGATCTTGGAGCCGTTGAGCACCCATTCGTCTCCGTCCAGATAAGCCTTTGTCTGTGTGCCTGCTGCGTCTGTACCTGCGTTAGGTTCAGTCAGACCGAAAGCGCCCAGCTTCTTGCCGGAAAGCAGGTCAGGGAGATATTTTCTCTTCTGTTCTTCTGTACCGTATGTAAAGATCGGCCAGCAGCAAAGTGCGTTGTGTGTCTGGATGATTACGCCGTGGGATGCGTCTACCTTGGAAATTTCTTCGATAGCCATGATATATGTCAGGTAGTCAGTACCTGCTCCGCCGTATTCTGGTGGGAAAGGCATGCCCATAAGTCCCAGTTTTGATAATTTTGCGATGGTGTCGTAAGGATAAATTGCCTTTTCGTCGATTTCAGCAGCGATAGGAGCAATTTCCTTTTCTGCGAACTCTTTCAGCATCTTTTTAACCATCTGCTGTTCTCTTGAATAACTGAATTCCATTTATAGTCCTCCGTTTCTTTATTTATTCTTGAATTTTGGTTTTTCTTTATTAAAAAATGCATTCATGCCGATTGATAAGTCTTCTGTATTGAAGCAGCTTGCAAAAAGTCTGTGTTCTTCTTTGATTCCGTCGGCCTGGCTCATATTTACCGCATTGTTGATTGCTTCAATAGAGTTTCTTACTGCAACAGGGGCTTTGCTTGCAATGAGCAGTGCCATTTCCAGAGCTGCATCAAGAAGTTCTTCGTGCGGTACAACCTTGTTGACAAGACCGATTGACTTGGCTTCTTCAGCAGTAATATGAACTGCTGTGAGAATGAGTTCCTTGGCCTTGAAGCTTCCGATTTTGCGTGTAAGTCTCTGTGTGCCCGCAAAACCTGGGGTAACGCCTAAGTTTACTTCAGGCTGACCGAACTTGGCCTTATCGCTGGCAATGATAATGTCACATGCCAGTGCAAGTTCGCAGCCGCCGCCGAGAGCAAATCCGTTTACAGCAGCAATTACAGGGATACCGAGATCTTCAATCTTCTGGAAGATTCTGCAGCCTTTCTGTGACCATGCAAAAGCCTCATCGTAGTTGAACTTGGACTGAATTACCAGGTCAGCACCTGCCACAAAAGCACGTCCTGCACCTGTAAGAATTAAAGCTCTGAGATAGTCCTTCTTACTAATGTCGTCAATAATAGCATCCAGTTCATCCAACACATCTCCGCTAAGTGCGTTGAGCGTTTCGGGACGGTTGATTGTAAGAACTGCAATACATTCATTTTTTTCTTCATAGAGAAAATAATTCCACATAACTGTTCCTTCCTTGTCTGTTTTAAGAGTATGCCGCAGGGCATACACAATTATTATAAGCAAAAGCCGTGCCAACTATATGACCCGGCCAAACGGTGATGTTTCAATGGTGTTACATACCACTGAATGTAACAGGTAACGAAAGTGTGTTACATACGTTACAACATGTAGGAAAAATGTAACACAAGGTAACACATGACGGTAAGTGAAAAGCTAGTCAATAAAGTTCTTTTCAAGGAAAACGGAAAACTGCTGCAGCACCGGATTTTTTTCTTCTTTGGCCCATGCTGCAATAACTTCAACTGTCTCGTCCTCACCAGCCATAGGTATAAATACAAGATTATCAGCGTTCTCAAGCTTTTCTGTCACATAATTAGGCAGAATGGAAATGCCTTCTTCGGCAGCAACCATCATCAGGATGCTTTCCATATCGTTGGAGCGGAAAAGTATATTTGGCTTATAACCGGCCCTCTGGTAAAGATCAAAGAAATGACGGTCACCTGCCGAATCTCCATCGCGGGAATGTGTCATGAAAAGGATGTTTTCGTTTTTCAACTCGCTTCTGCGCAGACTTGTCCTGCCGGCAAGAGGATGGTTGTTGTAAAGAGCAACCATAATAGGGCTTCGGTCAAGAATGTGGGCTTCGATGTTGATATCTTTGGAAAGTTCTGTACTGTCCCATGTAAATATAACATCGTACTCCCCGTTGACCAGACCTGCGGCTAAAGTATCGGTATCGCAGCGGTAGCATGTAATCAGCACATTTGGGTACTGCTCGTGGAATGCGCGGAGAATATTGGAAAGATTACTGCGCTCATATCCTTTTATGTACCCGACCCTCAGGCTTCCCACGAAGCCGACAGATGCTTCCTGCACCCGGTTCATGGAATGATTGATTCTTTCAAGAATGGCCTTGGCATCGATCAGGAAGATTTTCCCGGCCGGTGTAAGGGAAATGGGGCGTGTTGTACGGTCAAAAAGCTCCACTCCAAGTATTTCTTCAAGTGACTGGATCTGCTGAGTAACAGCCGTCTGTGATATATAGTACTGAGCAGCGGCTTTGGTGAAACTGTGTGTTTCCGCAGCGGCCACGAAATACTTTATCTGATTCAGATTCATAAGGTTCACCTCACAAACATAAGTTTAACTTATTTTACCACAATGTGAATAAAAATGCAATTTGACAATTGAGGCAAAAAATGTTATCTTTACAAAAAACAGACAACAGACGGAGGTGAATTAAAGATGATTGATTTTATTTATGAAGTTCCTACTAAGATATATTTTGGCAAAGATCAGATGGGGCATCTGGGAGAGGAGATTGCCAAATTCGGTAAAAAAGTTCTTATTACTTACGGCGGTGGTTCTGTTAAAAAAATAGGGCTGTTTGACAAGATTGTAGCTGAACTGAAAAAATATGATCTGGAAATTTTCGAAATGGGCGGCATTGAACCCAACCCTCGTATAGGTTCAGTAAGAAAGGGCGCTCAGATCTGCAAAGACGAAGGAATCGATGTAATCCTTGCAGTTGGCGGCGGCTCCACAATTGACTGTTCCAAGTGGATTTCTGCAGGTGCCTGCGTTGATTTTGATCCGTGGGAATTCTTTGTTACAGAAGCAATGCCTGAAAAAGCAGTTCCTCTGGTAACAGTACTTACAATGGCTGCTACAGGTTCTGAAATGAATGGCGGCGGAGTTATTTCAAACCCTGAAACCAACGAAAAACTTGCCTGCATTTCACCTTTCGTAAAACCAAAAGTATCTTTCCTTAACCCTGAACTTACTTATACAGTAAGCAGATTCCAGACTGCTGCAGGAAGTGCAGACATTCTGTCACATCTTATTGAAACATACTTTAACCCTGGCGACAGCATGTATATGCTTGACAGCTCCATGGAAGCTTTTATGAAGACAGTTATCAAGTATGCACCTGTTGCTCTTGAAAATCCTGAAGATTACGAAGCGAGAGCAAATATCATGTGGGCAGCAAGCTGGGCAATCAACGGTTTCACAAGAACCTGCCAGGTAGGCGGCTGGAGCTGCCATCCGATGGAACACGAGCTTTCTGCTTTCTATGACATCACACACGGTCTGGGACTGGCAATCCTTACACCAAGCTGGCTCAGATTCTGCCTCGATGAAGGTACTCTGGACAGATATGTTAAGTTCGGTGTTAATGTATGGGGTGTGGACCCTGGGCTCCCTCCAATGGAAATTGCAGAAAAAGGTATTGAAAAGACTGCAGAATTCTTATTTGAAACTCTCGGTCTGGACAGCAGCCTGACAGCAATCGGTATCGACGATACTCACTTTGCCGAAATGGCAAACAAAGCCTGCAAAGGCAAGTTTATCAACGGTTATAAGCAGTTCACTCCTGCGGATGTGGAAAAAATCTACCGCATGAGCCTGTAATCAACCTGTAAAATAAAAAAAGCAAGAAAAAAGCTCCTGGGTAATTCAGGAGCTTTTTTGGTGAATCTTCAAAAGATTCGGGGTTATCAGGACTATGATAATATTATGAACGAGCCAGGCCGTCCACTCCCAGCACTACGCCGGAAATGTAGGCTGCTTCGTCCGAAGCTAAGAAAAGATATGCATTTGCAATATCCTCAGGCTGTCCCATGCGGCGCAGCGGAATCTGCGCAATCATAGGTTCAATAACCGTTTTAGGAACTGCTTTCATCATGTCGGTTTCGATGATGCCCGGAGCAACTGCGTTTACGCGGATACCCTTAGGACCAAGTTCCCTTGCCAGAGAACGGGTGAAACCGTTTACTGCTGATTTTGATGTAGGATATGCAATGCCTGCAGGCTGGCCGTGGAAGCTTACCATGGAGGATGTATTGAGGATTACCCCTTCACCCTGTTTTACCATGATGTCTGCTGCCGCCTTGGAGCCGTTGAACATGCCCTTTACATTAAGGGTCATTACCTTGTCAAAGGTTTCTTCTGTATAATCTGCAAAAGGTGTACTTTCGGAAATTCCTGCGTTGTTTACCAGGATGTCGATGCGGCCGTATTCATCAGCCACTTTGCCGAAAGCTTCCTGCACAGATGTCAGGCTGGAAAGATCCGGAGCGATGCCGCCGATTGTACTTTCAGGGAATTCTTCGCGGAGTCTGGCAACGGCTTTGTCCGCTGATTCCTGGCTGCTTGCCGCAAGAATAACTTTTGCGCCTTCTCTCAGAAAGGCTTTTACTGTTGCCAGGCCGATGCCGCGGCTTCCGCCGGTGACAATGGCCACTTTATTTTCTAATCTTCCTTTCATTTTTTTACCCCCAAATATCTTTATATATTTAATCTCAGGTCAATTTTCTTATAAGTATGTTATATATTTACCCCTTGCCTGAGCATATTAAACAGACCAATGATATTTTTTTGAAGAAAGGCCCGAGAACCTTGACAAATCAAGGAAGTTAGCATATACTAACCTCTGGAGGATTACAAAAAGATGACACTTAAAGAATTGAAACCAGGGCAGTCTGCTGTCATTGAAAAAGTTGGCGGCGAAGGATCCCTGAGACAACACTTTTTAGATATGGGCGTAATTCCCGGTGCGGAAGTTACGCTGGTAAAATACGCTCCTATGGGGGACCCTGTGGAGCTGCAGATTCATGGATATGCACTGACGCTGCGCCTTGCTGATGCAGAAAAAATCCAGATTAAAGACAGTTCAGTAGTTACCGCAGGAGAAAAAGCCAATGGCCTGCCTTCTGCAGGTCAGCAGAAAAAAACTGCTCATCCGGGCCTTGGCGAAGGCGGCAAGTATCATGTGAAGGCAGATGAAAAACCCCTGCCGAAGGGTACGCAGCTGACATTTGCACTGGCAGGAAACCAGAACTGCGGCAAGACCACATTGTTCAATGAACTTACAGGTGCCAATCAGCACGTGGGAAATTTCCCTGGCGTGACCGTTGACCAGAAATCCGGTCCGATCAAAGGCCACCCTGAAACTCTGGTAACAGACCTTCCGGGCATTTATTCACTGTCTCCTTACAGCAGTGAGGAAATTGTGTCCAGAAGATTTATCCTTGAAGAAAAACCTGCCTGCATTATCAATATTGTAGATGCGACCAACATCGAGCGTAACCTGTACCTTTCCGTGCAGCTTATGGAACTGGACGTGCCAATGGTGCTGGCTCTGAATATGATGGACGAAGTCCGCGGCAACGGCGGAACTATACATATCAATGAAATGGAAGACATGCTTGGAATCCCAGTGGTTCCGATTGTGGCTGCAAAAGGCGAAGGTATCAGCGAGCTGGTAAGCCACGCAGTGCACATCGCCCAGTATCAGGAAAGACCGGGCAGAACAGACTTCTGCGACAAAGATGCAGCCGGCGGGGCAGTTCACCGCTGTATCCACGGCATCATGCACCTCATTGAAGACCACGCAAAGGATGCCGGAATTCCGGTGCGTTTTGCGGCAAGCAAGCTCATTGAAGGCGACCAGATGGTTATGGACGCGCTGAGTCTTTCCCAGAATGAAAAAGAAATGATTGAACATATCATCAGCCAGATGGAAGAAGAGCGCGGCCTTGACCGCAGCGCGGCCATGGCTGACATGCGTTTCAGCTTCATCCGCAGACTCTGCGACCAGACAGTTGTGAAACCGCGGGAAAGCAAAGAACACGAAAGAAGCCGCAGACTGGACCAGGTGCTCACAGGCAAGTACACTGCAATTCCGGCGTTTATCGGAATAATGGCCCTGGTTTTCTGGCTTACATTCAACGTAATCGGGGCCTGGATGCAGGGACTGCTTGAAACTGCCATTGAGTCACTTACTGTTGTGGTGGACGGGGCCCTCACATCATGGAACGTAAACCAGGTGCTTCACTCACTTATAATAGACGGTATTTTTAACGGGGTGGGCAGCGTGCTCAGCTTCATACCGATTATAGTGACCCTGTTCTTCTTCCTGTCAATGCTGGAAGACAGCGGGTACATGGCACGAATCGCTTTCGTAATGGACAAGCTTTTGCGTAAGATAGGCCTTTCGGGACGCTCCATCGTGCCGATGCTCATCGGCTTCGGCTGCACAGTGCCCGGCGTAATGGCCAGCCGCACATTGCCGTCAGAGCGTGACCGTAAAATGACGATTATTCTTACACCGTTCATGAGCTGCACAGCAAAATTGCCGATTTACGGCTTCTTCACTGCGGCTTTCTTCCCGGGCAAAGGGGCGGTGATTATGATAAGCCTTTATCTTCTGGGAATTGTGGTAGGCGTGGTATGCGCACTGCTTTCCAAGGGAACAATGTTTAAAGGGGAGGCGGTTCCGTTTGTTATGGAACTTCCTAACTACAGAATGCCGGGGGCAAAAAATGTGGCAATGCTCCTCTGGGACAAGGCCAAGGACTTCCTCCAGAGAGCTTTCACCGTTATTTTCCTGGCATCAATCGTTGTCTGGTTCCTGCAGACATTTGATTTCGGACTTAACGTGGTTACAGATTCACAGGATAGCATGCTGGCAGTAATCGCCGGCTTCATTGCACCGGTTTTCGCACCTCTGGGTTTCGGAGACTGGAGAATTTCTACATCACTTATTGCCGGCTTTATGGCCAAGGAAAGCGTGGTTTCCACACTTTCTGTACTCTTCGGAACTACAGATGCCCTGCTTGCAGCAATCAGCCCGCTGGCAGCAGCATCACTGCTGGTGTTCTGCCTGCTTTACACTCCTTGCGTAGCGGCAGTTGCATCTGTCAAGCAGGAGCTGGGCGGCAAATGGGCTCTGGGCATCGTAATCTGGCAGTGCGCTGTGGCATGGATTGTGGCAATGATTGTCAGAATCATCGGCCTGGCAGTGGGTCTGGTTTAGGGGTATAAAAATTGAAAACTATTAAAAAATTACTGAGTTTAATATTGCTGATGGCGGCCGTCTGTGCAGGGGTAGTGATTTATCTGGGCTGGCAGATGTATTCGGATGCGGTGGCGGAAGTGCCCGTGGAAGAAAAAATCGCTGCCATTATGGAGCAGCCGGACTACACCGTTTACGAGGACCTGCCAAAGACATATGTGGATGCGGTAATAGCCGCAGAAGACCGCAGATTCCGTTCTCACGGCGGTTTCGATATAGTGTCGACGGGCAGAGCGCTATGGCGGAATTTGTCGAATCGTGAGATTGTGGAAGGCGGCAGTACTATCACACAGCAGTTGGGACGCATTATGTACTTTTCCCAGGAAAAGAAATATACCCGCAAAGTCGCTGAGGTACTGGTGGCCCGCGACATAGAAAAACTCTGCGATAAGGACAAAATCTTCGAACTCTATGTAAATACCATATACTTCGGCTCGGGCTACTATACAGTCCGTGATGCAGCAGAAGGTTACTTCGGCAAACTGCCGCAGGAGATGAATGACTACGAGTGCACCATGCTGGCAGGAATTCCAAACGCACCGTCAGTCTACTCGCCGGACGTAAACCCTGATCTGGCCGAAGAGCGCCGTCAGCAGGTACTTGAGTGCATGGTCGCTGCAGGATATATTGAAGAAGGAGAAATTGAATAGGTAAGACAAAAACCGGGAGAAATAAAGTCTGACTTTATTTCTCCCGGTTTTTTGGTACATTGATTTTTTGCAGCAGAATTTCTGTTTCATGCAATATAATGTCGAAATTCAGCTGGTTTTCTATAGGTTTTTGATTGTTTAGGGCAGCACATTGCATTTTGAACAGATGATTGTTAGCGTCGGGTTAATTTGACCACTACGGGTCAGGTTAAATCCACCAATTCCTGTCAGATTAAAATAGCCATTACCAATTACTCATTTTTCCTTTAAACTAGGATTTGACCAATCACCCTAGGAAGGAGGAATATGAA
>JAFQHT010000132.1 GCA_017397825.1 Bacillota bacterium
AGCCATGCTGCCGCATCAAAAGTACGCACACCGGTCTTGACAGTAAAACCATTGGTATCCACAGTCATCCCTGCCAGAAGAGCTTCTGCCTCCAGCTTGAGAAGAATCTTTTTCGATGACATGTACTGGAGCATTTCGGCCACCAGTTCAGATGTGGATGACGCGTAGGATTCCATGTATGCCAGTACCGGATTTTCAATAAATTCCTCAACCTTGCGGTGATGGTCGATTACCACGATTTTTTCGCATACGTCCAGAAGCTGCGGACACTGAACCAGACTAGGTCTGTGTGTGTCCACAACAATAACCAGGTCATCATCTCCTGCTTCCGCCAGGTCAACAGCCTTTTCCCCGGAAATAAACTTATAATTTTCGCTTTCCTTGGCCTGCTTATAAATTGATGCCAGACTGTCACTGACTTCGTCGATAACTATATACGGCTCTTTTTCAGAAAGAGTACAAAGCCTCATAATACCCAGCGCCGCACCGAAACTGTCCATGTCAGCATTGCGGTGACCCATGATGAAAACTTTTTTAGACTGATCGATTAACTGTTTCAGCGCGTGGCTGACAATTCTCGACTTACCTTTATTACTCTTTTCAACGGTCTGAAGTTTACCGCCGTAGTATTCTACTTTTATATTTCTCTTTACAACCGCCTGGACGCCGCCACGACCCATTGCCAGGTCAAGAGCTGCATCGGCATATTCTTCGGACTGAGCCAGAGTTTTGCCGCCGACTCCGATACCGATGCTCAGGCTTGCAGGGAAATCTGCCCCTGTTTCCAGCTCACGCACATCATCAAGAATATCGAACTTATTGGCAATGAGACGGTCAAGATGCTGCTGCTCGAACCATACAACATAACTGCTGCTCTTGATTCTTGTCACTGTAGCGTTCATTCTTGCTGCCCATCGTCTGATTGCCTTGTCGATTTCTGTCGAAAGACTCAGGTTAGGTGCAGCCCCACTACTTCCTATGAGCTGGTCTTCGTTATCAATCTGAATCTTTGCAGCGCAAGGTTTTTCGTTATTGTAACGATCCTTCAGGTCTTCCAGCACAGTTACATCCTGAAAGAGAATCCCCAGATTCGGTTCTTCACTTTCATCCATCTTATATGCAATGATTCTGAAAATCTTTTCGTTCCTCTTAATCTGCGGGTGTGTGTCATTTTCCGCTGCAGCATAATAATCCGCAGTCTTGATACCCGTCAGTGTAAAGATATCAGCGTCTATAATAGCATCATATATAAATACGTCACCGATATGCTCGTTGGCATCAACAACCTTGCCCTGACTGTTGATAACACAAAGCGGCATCGGCACGCAAGATGTTATGATTTTTTCCTGCTTGTTCTCAGACATAATATACTCCTTATATTTAAAGACAGTTATAGCAGTCTATCATAATATTATAGCACAACTGCAAATATTTTTCATCTACAAGATGTAGTATTTTTTGCTTGTAATTCAAGGTTTCCACCACATTTGCCGCATCTGTAAAGGTGAGGTTTCTCAACCAGACTGCACCTTCTTCTGCGCATTATTTTACCTCCGCACTTCTGGCAGACCAGCACATATTTATATGGTTCACTTTGTCCTGTCCCGGCCGGCACTTCAAGGCCAAGAGATTCATATGATGTTGTTCTTGTAATTTTATAACCGCAGCCCTTGCGGAAAACTTCCGCATATTCTTTCCATTTTTTACCATGATTCATACAACCCCTGCATGTGTGCAGAAGCTCATGGGCAATGATTTCCTTTATATTTTTTTCTCCGGCCGCCAGCACCCTTTCAGATATTTCGATTGTATATGAAACTGGCCCGATAGTCTTTTTATTTGCCTTGCAGCACCCGAACCGGGCTTTTGCTCTGGTGTTTATCACCGGCCCATGAATATTCCTGCTTATTGGAATTCCAAGACTTACAGCCTCTCTGACTACTTCATCGAAAAGCTTCTTCAGCCTTTCATAATTTATATTTTTTTCTTCAATAATATATTCCCTGAAATACAAAAGCCCCTGCGCAAGGGGCTTTATTATAATTTACCTAAACTATGCCGAAATGAAAAAACAAAGCGAAAATAACAGCCCCGTTGACAATAAGCGACAGCGGCACAAGAATCTGAAATTTCAGCTTGCGGGTTTTGTGATGGCAGATAAGTGCTCCGGCAGCAATGCCGATCCCGCCCATAATAAAACTGCTCAGCAGCAAGGTTTTTTCACTTATTCTCCGCTTGTCTCTTTTGGCTTTCATTTTATCTATGGCCATCATCAGGAAAGTTATCAGATTCCATACTGCCATGAGCAAAATTAAAAGTTTCATGTGAAACACTCCTCTCTAACCCAGTGTTTTCAACATTTCAATGAGTCTTTCAAGCTCATCTCTGCTGAAATATTCGATTTCTATTTTACCTTTTTTGCCGTTCTGACTGATTGTAACCCGTGTTCCGAGAGCCTCTTTCAGATCAGCTTCAACCTTGGCAACGTCAGGGTTCTTTACCCTTGCAGCAGGTCTTTTCTTCTTATCCTTACCGATTTCGGAAACAAGTTTTTCAACCGCCCTTACAGAAAGGCCTTCTTCAATAATCTTGTCGCAGATTGACTTTCTTACTGTTTCATCCTCTACAGTTATAAGAGTTCTTCCGTGAGCCGCAGAAAGCTTTCCTTCAGCCATGTTTTCCTTTATGTACTCAGGAAGTTTAAGAAGTCTGAGAGAGTTGGCGATATACGGTCTGCTCTTGCCCACACTCTTTGAAACCTGCTCCTGAGTCATACCGAAAGTTACAATCATCTGATTGAGACCTTCAGCTTCTTCCACAGGATTCAGGTCTTCACGCTGCATATTTTCGATGATTGCAATGAGCATATTCTGCTCATCGCTCAGTTCTCTGATAAGACAAGGAACCTCTGAAAGCTCAGCCTTCATGGCTGCTCTCCAGCGTCTTTCCCCTGCAACTATTTCATACCCTGTCTTTTTCTTACGGACCACAATCGGCTGAATTATGCCGTGTTCCTTGATTGACTTGGATAACTCTTCAATTTTTTCTTCATTGAAAGTCTTACGCGGCTGATTCACGTTCGGCATGATGTCGTGAATGTTTATGTACTGTACAGCATCTCCTGCTGCCACTTTCTCTTCAGCTGCCGCTTTTTTCTTTGATGATTTTGCCTTGGTTTCCTTTTCTTCGCTTTCAGGATTATTTACGGGAACTGCGTCTGCGAACAAAGCGTCCAGGCCTCTGCCCAATCCACCTTTTTTAGCTGCCATTCTAGTTTTCCTCCAGATCTAAAAATTCCTCTGCAAAATCCATATACGCCTCTGCACCCTTTGACTTAGGGTCATACTCAGTAATCGGCATACCAAAGCTTGGAGCTTCAGCAAGTCTTACGTTTCTTGGAATTACTGTAGCATAAACCTTTCCGCCGAAATATTTCTTAACTTCCTGAACAACCTGCACGGACAGATTTGTTCTTCCGTCAAACATGCTCAGAATAACACCCTGAATTTCCAGTTTAGGATTCAGGCTCTTCTTTACAAGCTCAATTGTGCTCACCAGCTGGCTCACCCCTTCCAGCGCATAGAACTCGCACTGAATAGGAATCAGTACGCTGTCAACTGCAGTAAGTGAGTTGATTGTAAGAAGTCCGAGTGAAGGTGGACAGTCAATGAAAATATAATCATAGTTATCTTTCACCTTATCAAGACCGTTCTTCAGAGTGCTTTCTCTGCCCTCAATCTGCACCAGTTCAACTTCAGCACCTGCAAGGTCTACGCTGGCAGGAATAAGGTCAAGATTTTTTACATTTGTCTTGATGATTGCCTTCTTAGGGTCGAACTCCTTATCGATTAAAATATTGTAGATTTTATTTTTCAGACTTCTCTTCTGTATGCCAATACCGCTTGTTGTGTTGCCCTGAGGGTCGATGTCAAGAATCAGAACCTTCTTCCCCTTCATAGCCAGACAAGCAGCCAGATTAATATTAGTTGTAGTTTTTCCTACTCCACCCTTTTGATTGAAAATTGCTATCGCTTTTCCCACGATTGTCCCTCCTGGATAAATTTTTCTCTGTGGTCTATTATAACATACTTCTGTAAAAAAAATAGATGTTTCTCGTGAAACATCTATCGTTTTTTGGAATTATTATTTTAACTTCCAGGAAGTCACCCTGATCATTTTCAATAAACTTTGCACCTTTTTCCACATCTTTAATCTGATTGAATGCTTTACGCATTGTGTTAAGGTAAATTTTGTAACTTATGTAATTTATTTTCCGTTTCTGCCGTTCTGCCTTTTCCTTTCCCGCAATAATATCCTCAATAAGTTTTTCAGTCTGTTTTACATTTAGGTTATTGGCTGAAACCCTTGAAATTACACGCTTTCGCTCATCCTGTCCTTCAAGTTTAAGAAGTGCACGTGCGTGTCTTTCGGTCAGGTTGTTTTCAAGAATTGCTTCCTGAATATCCTCAGGCAGGCCTAGTATGCGTATTTTGTTGGAAATGGTGGACTGTTGCTTGCTGACCCT
>JAFQHT010000133.1 GCA_017397825.1 Bacillota bacterium
GGTAGAGGCAGGTTTCCATTCTTCCTTTTGCCTTGTCGTTCCATACATAAGCTCTGTCGCCGCTGACTGTGATAATGTTTTCAGCATCTTCCGGAAGAGAAGTTTTAGCTACAGAGTATACCAGAGCATAGTCTGTTGGTCTCTGGGGCATAGCAGCCAGCCATGCTGCTTCAGCTATACTGATATCTTCGATGTCTTTTGAAAAATATGCCTGAGCCGCTGCCTGAACACCGTAACCGTCACCGAAATAAATTGTGTTTAAGTATGCTTCAAGAATCTGGTCTTTGTTAAGCTTCTTTTCAAGTATTACAGAATAGTATGCTTCAGTAAGCTTACGGTCAAGAGAACGCTCAGTCATACGGTCGTCAAGGTAAAGGTTTCTTGCAAGCTGCTGAGTAATGGTACTTGTACCGCTGATACCATTGCCATGAATGATGGCGTCCTTGATTGCACCGAAGATTCGGATAATATTGAAACCATTGTGAGTTTTGAAAGTCTTGTCTTCCAACGCAATGAAAGCATACTGCACATGGTCAGGAATCTGATGGATTTCAACCAGGGTTCGCTTCTGGTCAGCGAAAATGTTGTCAATTATTTCGCCCTCATCGTCATATAATACTGAGCTCTGTGAAAGGAGACTGTAGATATTATTTGTCTCAATTTCAGGAGCCTTGGAAATTACTGATGCAACGTAGGCAACAACAGCCAGTGCGCAGATGAGGCAGATGCAGATTGAAAACTTCAGGAACTGCTTGAAATTCAGGCGGTATTTCTTACCTGATTTCCTTGATTTTTTTGCTTTTTTAGTCTTGGCTCCAGTTGCAGTTGTATCAGCTGTCACCGCTTCACGAGCATGGGACTGTTCTTCCTGTTTCTTCTTTGCACGCCTTGATCTGTGAACTTCCTGTTCACCATCGCTGCGTGATTTGTAGTCGTCATAATTACTCAAATAAATCACCCGCTTTCTTGTATAGGTAAAAGTATTTTATTACATAGATAATCAGCATAAATTATACCATAACATTTACTCTTTGCCAACTATTTTTGCCATTTTATACAGTTGTCATACATATGTAAATGTAATATAATGGAAATGATTTGGGCGCCGTCACCTTTGAGAGGAGGAACATGAGGTGAGGCGGAAACTATTTTGTACATTGCTTGCAGTTATGGCAGCATTATTTTTTATGGACATGGCCGGTATGACGCTGCGTCCGGATCAGCTGCAGGGTTATACCGGAAGTTCACGCAGATATATTGCAGATGTTGAAAAGGTTCAGTACAAGGATGAAGAAAGCTGGTATCTTGAAGCAAAAATTATTTCGGCAGACGGACGCAGAGTAAAGATACAGGAGAAAGTGCTGCTCAGCTATTATGAAAACCTGGAAAAACCATGGGAACTTCTTCACAGCAGGATTGAATTTGTGTGCAGTCTGGAAAAACCGTCCGGGCAGCGAAATCCATATTGCTTCGATTTCAGCAGATATCTGAAAAGCAGGGGAATAGGTGCTGTAGCTGCCATTGATAGTTTTTCAGAAGGCACAGGACATTTTACTGTTAAAGAAAAGTATGAAAGGTGGCTGTATGAAAAGCGATGCCTGTTTGAAAACCAGCTCAGCTCTGGAACAAAAGGGATAATCATGGGCGTACTTTTCGGAGAGACTGGTTTTCTGGATGAAGATGTATATGAAGACTTCAGAAATAACGGTACAGCACATGTGCTGGCGGTCAGCGGACTTCATGTAGGAATTCTTTATGGAGTTTATAAAAAGATTGCAGGAAACAGAAATAATCCTGCAGCCTTGGTATTACTTGCAGTTTTACTGTTTACTTACGGGGTTCTTTCCATGTGGAGTCCCTCTGTGATAAGGGCAGTTCTTATGATTATAATGAGCGTCCTTGCAAGGATACTGGACCTGAGGTACGACATGCTTACTGCAATGAGTGCAGTGGGGCTGATACTGATTGCAGCAAATCCCTATGTTATTTTCGGTGCAGGATTTCAGATGTCATTTCTGGCAATTACATCTATTGCATTTATTCAGCCGGTAATTCCGGACAGAATACCTGATTTTCTGGCCACAGCCATGGCAGTCAATATAGGTCTGATGATGTATCAGATATATCAGTTCAATTATATTTCTCTTGTTTCACTGGCAGCCAATATTCCTGTTATCTTTCTTGCAGGTTATTTCGTCCCTGTTGCAATCGCAGCTTTCTGCCTGTTCTGTGCGGCAGGAAATTATGAGCTTATAAGGCCGGCAGTGGATGGAATGGCAATGGTTAGTACCTGGGTCAATGAATTTTCGACACTGGACGGGTATGGTGCGGTTGAAGTGGTAAGACCTCCTCTGTGGTGCGTGCTGATTGGCGGAGGACTGATTTTTTTCATGGCTTCGGAAACTTTTACCGTGATGAAACTGAGGGCACAATATAAAAAAATCGCAGCATGCGTACTGGCAATA
>JAFQHT010000134.1 GCA_017397825.1 Bacillota bacterium
ACCCTGAAGATATGCGGCGCTTCCTTGCAGACGGTGGACATGATGACAAATGTACCGATGTTGTGGCAAAGGCCGCAGTATGGGTGGCAGAAATTCTGGAAGAAGCCGGCATCAGAGAATTCAAATAATATAAATAAACAGACAGTTCCCGGTATGGTAATATACCGGGAACTGCTTTTTATCCGGTGAAGTTATAATAATACATATTGTGTGTAAAATAGAAAACAGAAATGTATTGCTGCGCCCAATTGATTAGCACTCTACAGCATAGACTGCTAATTTTCACAATTCTAACATACTTTCGTAACAGTTCTGTAACAATATGGGTTTACAATATGAACTATGAAAGGAAGGGATCCGAAAGATGCCACAGGCTGAAATCGGAACTTACTTTTCAGAAAACAACTTATCTGCAAATTTATAAGAAAGATTCTGTTGAAAATTATCTGCTGTAATTTTCAACGCATGGAGGTAAAGCTTATGAATATGAATAAATACACACAGAAAAGTCTTGAGGCGCTGCGTGATATGCAGTCGGCCGCCCTGGAAAATGGTAACCAGCAGGTAGAACAGCTTCATTTGCTGTATGCCCTTGTATCAAAGGATGACGGTCTTATTCCAAATATTATAAAACAGTCCAATGGCTCTGCAGAAGATATCAGACTGCGGACACGGCAGGCTATATCTTCCCTGCCTAAAGTAAGCGGTATACAGGCTGACAAACTCTATCTTTCAAGAGAACTGGATGCTGCCTTTACAGATGCGGAAGCCCAGGCCCGGAATATGAAAGATGAATACGTATCTGTTGAACATCTGATGCTGGCGCTGTTTGATAAAGGCGATACAAAGGTCAAGGGTATTTTCCGCAATGCAGGGCTAACAAAAGCCGTATTTCTGAACGCTTTGAGAAACATACGCGGCAACAGAACTGTAACAAGTGACAATCCTGAAGAAACCTATGATGTTCTGAAAAAGTATGGTCAGGACCTGGTTGCCAGGGCAAAGGAACAGAAGCTGGACCCGGTTATCGGACGTGATGATGAAATACGTAATGTGATACGAATCCTGTCCAGAAAAACAAAAAACAATCCTTGTCTGATTGGCGAGCCGGGTGTAGGTAAAACCGCCATTGCAGAAGGACTTGCCCTGCGTATTGCCAAAGGGGATGTGCCGGATAACCTTAAAGACCGCATCATATTCTCCCTTGATATGGGTGCGCTGATTGCAGGTGCAAAATTCAGAGGGGAATTTGAAGAAAGACTGAAAGCTGTTCTGGAAGAAGTAAAAAACAGCGATGGCAAAATAATCCTCTTCATTGACGAACTCCACACTATTGTGGGCGCAGGCAAAACTGACGGTGCAATGGATGCAGGCAACCTGCTGAAACCAATGCTGGCAAGGGGCGAACTGCACTGTATCGGTGCTACAACTCTCAACGAATACCGCCAGTACATTGAAAAGGATGCTGCCCTTGAACGCCGTTTCCAGCCTGTGATGATTGCCGAACCTACAGTCGAAGATACAATATCCATTCTGCGTGGTCTGAAAGAAAGATACGAGGTATTTCACGGCGTAAAGATTCATGACGGGGCACTGATAGCTGCCGCAACACTGTCTGACCGATATATCTCTGACCGTTTTCTCCCGGATAAAGCCATTGACCTGGTGGACGAGGCCTGTGCTCTTATCAAGACAGAAATCAATTCCATGCCATCTGAAATGGATGAGGTTGCACGTAAAATAATGCAGCACGAAATTGAAGAAGCGGCGCTGAAGAAAGAAAACGATAAACTTTCTGCAGAACATCTGAAGGAAATACAATCTGAACTTGCTGAACTGAAAGCACAGTTTGACGAAATGAAATCAAAATGGGATGTTGAAAAGCACTCCATTGAACAGCTACAGAAACTGCGTGAAGAAATTGAACAGACAGGTGCAGAAATAGAACGTGCACAGAGCAATTATGACCTGGCAAAGGCTGCAGAGCTGATGTACGGCAAACTGCCTGCTTTGAAAAAGCAGCTGGAAGAGGAAGAATCAAAGGCCGCCCGGGCCGCAAACTCATCTTCTCTCCTGCGTGACAATGTAAGCGAAGAAGAAATATGCAAGATTGTGGCCAGATGGACAGGTATTCCTGTGTCAAAGATTATGGAAAGTGAACGTGAAAAACTGCTTGGCCTTGAAGACCTGCTGCACAGACGTGTCATCGGCCAGGATGAAGCTGTTCTCAAAGTCAGCGAAGCTATTCTCCGTTCCCGCGCAGGTATCAAAGACCCTAGACGTCCTATCGGCTCTTTCCTGTTCCTTGGCCCTACAGGCGTGGGCAAGACAGAACTTGCCAAAGCACTTGCCGAAGCTTTGTTTGACGATGAAAAGAGTATCATACGTATTGATATGAGTGAGTATATGGAAAAATACTCTGTATCTCGTCTGATTGGTGCGCCTCCAGGTTATGTGGGCTATGACGAAGGTGGCCAGCTTACAGAAGCTGTGCGCAGAAAGCCTTATGCTGTAGTGCTTTTTGATGAAGTGGAAAAAGCACATCCAGATGTATTCAATGTGCTTCTCCAGGTGCTGGATGATGGCAGAATCACAGACAGCCAGGGCAGAACAGTTGATTTCAAGAATACAGTTATCATTCTGACTTCAAACCTGGGTTCCGGTGCAATTCTTGAAGGCATCAACGCCAGTGGAGAAATCAGCGAAGATGCACGACAGACAGTATCTGACCTGCTGAAACGCAGCTTCCGTCCGGAATTTCTGAACCGTCTTGACGAAATTGTATTCTACAAACCGCTGACAAAAGAAAACATCAACGGCATTGTGGAACTGCTGATTGCAGACCTGAACAAGCGCCTGAAGGACAAACAGCTTTCTGTAACAGTAAGTGACAGTGCAAAACAGTTTATCATTGATTCAGCCTATGACCCAAGCTATGGTGCAAGACCATTGAAACGCTTTATCCAGTCCAGACTTGAAACACTGCTGGCACGCGCTATCATCGGCGGCGACATTGAGCCGGAAACAACACTGGAAGTTGATTACGACGGCTTAAAGCTGTTTATAAAATAAACAACAGATTGGAAAATCTATTGTATTATCTCCAATTTTTATACACAAAAAAGAGGCGTCATATGACGCCTCTTTTATTATGATTATATTACCACAGAGCAAGTGTTGCTTCGTACATGCGCATATATTCCTGTGCGCTGTTTTTCCAGCTGCAGTCAGTTTCCATAGCACGTTTAACAAGCACTTTCCAGCCTTTTTTGTCCTGATAGCCTTCGTATGCACGCATACAGCAGTTATACAGTTCGTCAGCGGAATAGTTTGCAAATGTGAAGCCGTTGCCTACGCCGTCCTGTGAGTCTTTTACAGAGTCTTTCAGACCGCCTGTTTCACGTACAATAGGAATTGTGCCGTAACGCAGGGCAATCATCTGTGACAGACCGCAAGGTTCTGATTTACTTGGCATAAGGAACATATCGGAACCTGCATAGATTTTTCTGGAGAGAGCCGGGATAAATGCAATTTCTACGCCAACTCTGCCTGGATATCTTGCAGCCAGGTCACGGAAGAATTCTTCGTACTGGCTTTCGCCTGTGCCGAGAACAACAACCTGATAGCCGCGGTCGATAAGGCCCTGCATAGCCTGAACGATAATGTCCACACCTTTATGACCTACCAGACGTGTAACCATTGAGATGATTGGGCTGTCGTCTTCTTCAAGAT
>JAFQHT010000135.1 GCA_017397825.1 Bacillota bacterium
CGCAATTCTTTCCGACATCCAGGGTATGGAAGACTTCCTGGGCGACATGGACTTCAAGGTAACTGGTACAGAAGTTGGTGTAACTGCTATCCAGATGGATATCAAGGTACACGGCCTCTCCAGAGAAATCCTCGAAAAGGCTCTCAACCAGGCTAAGGAAGGCAGAATGCACATCATGGGCAAGATGCTTGAAGAAATCGCAGCTCCAAGAGAAGAAATGTCCAAGTGGGCTCCAAGAGCAATCACTATGAACATCGACCCTGAAAAGACAAGAATCGTTATCGGACCAGGAGGTAAGACAATCAACGGCATCATCGACAGAACAGGTGTTAAGATTGACATCTCCGAAGAAATCCCAGGCCTCATCAGCATCTACAGTGTTGACGCTGCAGGCGCAGAAGCTGCTAAGAAGGAAATCGAACTTCTCACTAAGGAAGTTGAAGTAGGCGAAATCTACGAAGGTAAGGTAACAAGAATTCTTTCCACAGCAAAGGGTTCCGTAGGTGCATTCATCGAAATCCTTCCAGGTAAGGAAGGTCTTCTGCACATCTCCAAGATGGCTAAGGAAAGAGTAGAAAAGGTGGAAGACGTAATGAACATCGGCGACACAGTAACAGTTAAGGTTACAGAAATCGATGCACAGAACAGAATTAACCTTTCCAGAAAAGAATTACTGTAATATCAGCAATACGAAGCACCTTTCCTGCGTGAAGGGTGCTTTTTTATTTAGTAATTGGTGACAATATGATTTTGGATAATCTGAAAATTTCATTGGAAGCAGTAGCCCCCATGTTCTTAATAATGGCGGTGGGATTTTTTGTGCGCAGAAAAGGGCTTCTCAGCGAAGAAGACGTGCGCCACATGAACAAAATGGTATTTCTGACATTGTTTCCGCCTCTGATGTTTACCAATCTGTATGGAAGGGAACTCAGCGAGGCAGTAAACGGCAGGCTGATAATATATACTCTTGCGGCGATTGCTGTCGTTTATTTAATGACGGTGGTTTTTGTGCTCAGAGTAGAAAAAAGCCCGCGGAGCCGCGGGGCAATGATTCATGCAATATACAGAAGTAATTTCGTAATTATGGGTCTGCCTATAGTGTCCAATATTTTTGGCAGTGAAAATCTGGCAATGACATCCATGATGGTGACAATTGTAGTACCTGTTTTTAATGTGATGGCGGTTACCACTCTGGAAATTTTCAGAGGCGGCAAGCCGGACCCTGTACATATTCTTAAAGGAATAGCAAAGAACCCTCTGATTCTGGGCGCGGCGGCAGGGCTGATTGCAGTATTTATTGACCTGCAGCTTCCTGTATTTGTCGAAAAGACTATTACAATGATGAGTGGTGCGGCAACTCCTGTTGCACTGCTGCTTCTTGGTGCTTCGTTCAATGTTCAGAGCCTTGAACGCTGTAAACGTAACCTGATTTTCTGCCTGCTGGGAAGACTGGTTGTAGTACCGGCTATTGCCATTACAGGAGGTATTATCATGGGCTTCAGGGATGTGGCTCTGGTAACACTTCTTGCAGTGTTTGCATCCCCTACAGCAGTATCATCATTTACCATGGCCCAGCAGATGGACAGCGACGATGAACTGGCAGGAAACTGCGTAATTTTCTCGTCTATGCTGTCGTGCCTGACCATGTTCCTGTGGATATTCGGGCTTAAGAGTTTCGGACTATTTTAAATTTATGCGCTGATGCCGTAGGTATTAATCAGGAAACTTGCAGCAACAGGAATCATCACCATAGAAAGTATGGTTGTTAAAGTTACGATTTCTGCAGCAAGCAGAGGGTCTTTGTTTTCCTCGCTGATTACAGGCACGATGGCCACAGCGGCAGGGAAACTTGCAGCGAATACCAGTCCGACCTTGACTTCCGGCATCAGAGGAAGCCAGTTTACTGCCAGGAATGTGAGAACCGGAATGAGAACCATTTTGAGTGCACACATGATAAAAAGGTTTTTGTTTTTAATGATTGAGCTGAATTCACATTCGCCCAGCTGCATGCCTACAAGCAGCATGGAAAGAGGCGTTGTAGCACTTCCTATCATGTCAAAACATTCAAACAGAGGTTCCGGAATGCTTATGCCTGTAAACATGATAATGAATCCGATGACAGCAGCAATGGTGTTGGGATTTCTGATGGTTGCAAGCAGGCCGCTTACGTTGATACTGCCCCCTTCTGAATTCATGTTCAGAATCAGACCGCCAAGGGAATAAAGGAAGAATACCTGCATGGCGATGTTGTGAATAATCATTATATAAAGAATTCCGCTGCCGAAGAGGGCAATGGTAATAGGAAAGCCGATGAATCCGTTGTTGGCCGATCCGAACGCAAGGGCATATGTGCCCTGGTCCTCAGAAGGTATGCGGAATATTTTTTTTGAGAGAAAGATGCCAATCAGAGAAGAAGCATATATCCACAGACATGAACCCACCAGAGCCTGAATGGTAATGTTCAGTGTATCTGCATTAAGCTGGTTGGATGCCATGGATGTAATTACGATGCAGGGGCAGGTGACTTTCAGCAGGAGACTGGAAAGATACTTGTTTGCAGTCATTGGGAGTACGCCTGCTTTGTTGGCTCCGAAACCAACTGCCACAATCAGGAAAATTGATGCAATATTACTTATAATCAGTTCCATATATTAAAACCTTTCGTCTGAATTACAATTTAAAGACCGTAGTAGCCTATGAGAAGAGCAGCAGTTACAGGAAGGACCACCAGAGAAATAAGGGTGGTCAGGGTAGTTCCTTCTGCGGCAACCAGCGCATTTTCACCTTCTGCTTCACTGATGGCAACTGTTCCCACGGCAATAGGAAAGGCGCCGCCGAAGATGAGCGTTATTTTAGTGCTCACATCAAGAGGAAGCCAGTTTACTATAAGGAAAGTCAGAACCGGAAGGGAAAACATTTTTATGACGGAAAGCAGAATCAGCTGATGGTTTTTTATTATTCTGCGGATGTTGCTGCCGCCGAGCTGGATGCCCACAATAAGCATTGAAATTGGAATTGTAGCTTGTCCTATCATATCAATACTTTTAAAAACCAGTGCCGGGAACTGGATGCCTGCCATAAACATGATGATGGCGATGACTGCACAGAAAGTTCCGGGCATTTTTATTATTGTAAAGAAAGTTTCTTTGCTGAGACCTTTGCTGCGGGGTGTGCCGATATGTACGAATGGGATGCCCACAGCGTAAAGATATACGGAAAGAACTGTGCTGTGAAGAATCATCAGATAAAGTATATGGTCGTCAAAAAGTGCCATGGTCACCGGAATGCCCATGAAACCATTGCTGACAGAGGCAAACATGTAGATGAAAACACCTGTGTCGGTCAGCGGTTTTACTTTGATAACCTTTGTGAACAGAAAATACCCCATCAGGGTGAATATTGCAAACCAGAGCACTGAACCTATGAGAAGTTCAATGGTGGCATGCATAGTCTGCGGATTAAGCTCCTTGGCCGTAATGGATGCCAGAATCAGGCACGGAGATGTAATATACATGAGGATATTGGACATGTAACGGCTGGCTTCTTTAGGAAGAAAACCTATGCGGTTGGCCAGAAATCCCACAGCAATTATCATAAATATAGACATTATTTTTTCAATAACTATAATCATTAAATATCTGCTCCTTCTATCAGAAATGCCGGATGGCATTTATTAACATAACATTAGCATTATAGACTAAAACCCTTGACATTTCAATGTTTTTCTGTATAATAGAATATACATTTAGTTTAGTATTTCTAAACAAAAAGTTTAAAAACACGAAACCGCCTCTGTCGGACTGACGGGCGGTTGCAGCAAAAGGAGTATAAAATGGAAATCGGCTCTAAGATCAGAGAATTGCGCATACTTAACGGACTTACACAGGAAGAACTGGCAGACAGAAGCGAGCTTTCCAAGGGGTTTATTTCCCAGCTTGAAAATGACGTCACTTCACCGTCAATTTCAACTCTGGAGGATATCCTTCAGTGTCTGGGCATGAGCCTCAGTGAGTTCTTTGCCAGAGACAAGGAGCCGGTGCAGACTGTTTTCAGAGATGAAGATTACTTCGAGAAAATCGATGACGAGCTGGGCAATATGACCGAATGGATAATTCCAAACGCTCAGAAAAACATGATGGAACCCATCCGTCTGACTCTGAAAGCAGGAGGCAGTACCTACCCGGACAACCCGCACGAGGGTGAAGAGTTCGGTTATGTACTTAAAGGGGAAATCATACTGGTTCTCGGCAGCGAGCGCCACAAGGCCAAAGCAGGGGAATCATTCTACTATACACCGGACAAAAACCACTATATCACTTCGAAGAAAGGAGCAGAAATTCTCTGGGTCAGCACCCCACCGAGTTTCTAACTGATACAATGGCTTTAATTGAATTTATCGACATTTCCAAATC
>JAFQHT010000136.1 GCA_017397825.1 Bacillota bacterium
CCATCAAGTAAGAATCCGTTCTTGCAGTCGTCTTCAAGAAGTCTTGTAGTTGCGATTTCGATTACCAGATCGTCCGGAACCAGTTCGCCTCTGTTCATGTATTCCTGAGCCTTCTTGCCAAGTTCAGTTCCTTTTTTAATGTTTTCTCTGAAAATATCTCCTGTTGAAATGTGTGGCACGCCATACTTTTCAACGATTCTAACTGCCTGAGTACCCTTGCCTGCTCCTGGAGGTCCTAATAAGATTGTTCTAAGCATGTTGTCTTTCCTCCTTTTACTTCAGGAATCCCTGGTAGTTTCTCATAAGCATCTGGTTTTCCAGCTGTCTTACGGAGTCAAGAGCTACGCCGACTGCGATAAGCAGTGAAGTTCCGCCGAACTGGATTCCGCTGAGTGCAGGAGCCAGAATGGAAAGAATTGTTGGCATTGTAGCGATAATTGCAAGGAATACAGCCCCTACAATTGTGAGTCTTGACATTACTTTGTTTAAATATTCTTCAGTAGCCTTACCAGGTCTGATACCAGGGATGAATCCACCGTTACCCTTCATGTTTTCAGCAACATCTGCTGGGTTGAAGGAAACCTGAGTATAGAAATATGTGAAGAAAATGATTAAAATTACGTTTAATACAGCGTATACCCAAACACCAGGGTTGCCTGATGGTGATAACCACTTAGTAACGAATTCAGTGAAACCTGAATCAGCCTTTAAGAAGTAAGTGATTGTCAGTGGGAACTGTAATAATGATAACGCAAAGATGATTGGAATAACGCCGGACTGGTTAACCTTGATAGGAATGTGTGTGGACTGTCCGCCGTACATCTTTCTTCCTACAACTCTCTTTGCATACTGTACAGGAATTCTTCTCTGTCCTTCCTGGATAGCAATAACTCCTGCTGTAACTGCTACTGCAACAACAACGAAGATAATCAGTGTAACTACGGATAAGTTTCCTGCTTCGATGGAAGTAGCAAGGCTTCTGATACCGCTTGGAATTCTCGCAACGATACCTGCGAAGATTAAGAGGGAAATACCGTTACCGATACCTCTTTCATTAATCTGTTCGCCGAGCCACATTAAGAATGCAGTACCTGCTGTTAATACTAATACCATCACGATGATGGAGAAAGCGCTCTTGTCGATTACAGCTCTTCTGAAAAGACCAACTGTAAGACCAACTGCCTGAATCAGTGCAAGAACAACTGTCAGGTAACGTGTCCACTGAGCGATTTTCTTTCTGCCTTCAACGCCTTCTCTTGCTAATCTTTCGAAATAAGGGAAAGCCATTGTAAGCAGCTGCAGAATGATTGATGCAGTGATGTATGGTGTAATACTCAATGCGAAAATTGTAAAGTTGCTGAATGATCCGCCTGAGAACAGGTCGAACAGGTCGAAAAGACCAGCTTCGCCTGTGAATAACTCAGCAAGAACTGTTCTGTCAATGTTTGGAATAGGAATGTTGGATCCGATTCTGTAAACGATTAACATAAGCAGTGTAAAGATCATTTTGCCTCTTATTTCTGGAACTTTCCAGGCCTGAGCTACAGTCTTTAACATACCCATACTAGATCACCTCTGCCTTTCCTCCAGCAGCTTCGATCTTTTCAACAGCAGACTTACTGAACTTGTTAGCCTTAACTGTTAAAGCAACCTTAAGTTCTCCTTCACCGAGAATCTTAACGCCATCTCTTACCTGTTTAACGATACCAGCTTCTTCAAGTGCAGCCTGGTCAACTACTGTGCCAGCTTCGAACTTGTTAAGTTCTTCAACGTTTACTACATCGTAAACTGTTGCCCACTTGTTATTGAAACCTCTCTTAGGTAATCTTCTGTATAAAGGCATCTGGCCACCTTCGAAACCAAGACGAACACCGCCGCCTGATCTGGAGTTCTGACCGTTCATACCTCTTCCGGATGTAGTACCCAGTCCGGATGCTGTACCGCGGCCTACTCTCTTACGTGCTCTGGTAGCACCTTCTGCCGCTTTTAATTCATGTAATTTCATCTTAAGCGCACCTCCTACAGTTCTTCCACAGTCACAAGGTGAGAAACTTTAGCGATTGCTCCGCGAGTAGCTGGAGTATCCTGTAATTCTACGGACTTGTGCATTTTCTTTAAGCCTAAAGCTTCAACAACTGCTCTCTGCTTAGGGGAAGCGCCGATTGTTGACTTTGTTAAAGTGATTTTAACCATTTTTGCCATTTTACGTTTCCTCCTATCCTAAGATTTCTTCCTTTGTCTTACCTCTCAGCTTAGCAACTTTTTCTACAGTCATCATGCCCTTAAGACCTTCTAAAGTAGCATATGCCATGTTACCTGTGTTGCTGGAGCCGATGGACTTAGCTCTTACGTCCTTGATACCAGCAGCTTCAAGTACTGTACGTACGGATGAACCTGCGATAACA
>JAFQHT010000137.1 GCA_017397825.1 Bacillota bacterium
GGAACCTGTTACAGCGATGTCTGCGCCGCCTGCTGCCAGCACGAGAGCCAGGTAAGCAGTCTTTGCTTCAAGGTGGATGGAAAGGGAAATCTTCACGTCTTCAAAAGGCTTTGTTCTTGAAAATTCTTCTTCAAGGCCGTTAAGCAGGGGCATGTTCTTCTTTACCCATTCGATTTTCTGGTGGCCGGATGGCGCCAGATTGATATCTCTGATTTCGTAATTCTGCATTTAATTAATCTCCTTTGTATATATCCGGGCGACGGAATTTTTTCGCTATGCAAGGCGCAGGCTGCGCACCGGAGCGGAGCATACATGTACGTATGTGAGCACCGCGGGCGTTGGCAGCAACGCAGCAGAGCGGAAAAATAACAAGCCCTATTCTACTGTTACTGATTTTGCTAAATTCTTAGGTTTATCTATATTGCAGCCTCTTTCCTTCGCCACATAGTATGAGAACAGCTGCAGCGGCACTACGGACAGCAGCGGCGCAATTTCATCCCTGCAGTAAGGGATGTAAATCACTTCGTTGCTCTGCATTTCAATGGCCTGATTGCCTTCTTTTGCCACTGAAAGCACATGTGCTCCTCTTGCCTTGATTTCCTGAATGTTGGAAATCATCTTTTCATAAAGTGCATCCTGAGTTGCCAGTGCCAGCACCAGAGTGCCCGGTTCCATCAGGGCGATGGTTCCATGCTTCAGTTCTCCAGCTGCGATTGCAAATGAATTGATATATGAAATTTCCTTCAGCTTCAGTGAGCCTTCGTAGGAAATGCTTGAGTCAAGTCCTCTTCCGATGAAGAAAACCTGTTCCTTGTTATATAAAATCTTAGCCAGAGCTTCGATTTCACCTGTTTTTTTAAGGTAAGTTTCCAGCTTGCCCGGAATTTCCTGAAGATCCTTAACGAATTCATCAAAGAATTCCTGGGTAATTGTGCCCCTTGTCAGGCCCATATAAAGGCCGATGAGGTACATGCAGGTCAGCTGGGTTGTGTAAGCCTTGGTTGATGCCACCGCAATTTCAGGTCCTGCCCATGTGTAGAAAACATCATCAGATTCACGTGCAACAGAGCTTCCTACTACGTTTACAACGCTGAGCACGCGGGCTCCTTTGCGTTTGGCTTCACGGAGAGCCGCCAGAGTATCCAGAGTTTCACCGGACTGGCTGATTGCAATGAAAAGAGTCTTTTCATCAACCAGAGGATCTCTGTATCTGAACTCGGATGCCACATCCACTTCCACCGGAATCTTTGCAAATTTTTCGATGATGGTCTTACCTACAAGGCCCGCATGATAAGCGGTTCCGCAGGCTACAATGTATATTTTTGAAAAGCTGTCCAGATCTTCTCTGGTCAGGGAAATCCCATCCAGCTTGATTCTGCCGTTTTCATCAAGTCGGCGGTTAAGAGTTTCGCTGATGCCCTTTGGCTGCTCAAAAATTTCCTTGAGCATAAAGTGATCATAACCTTCTTTTTCGGCAGCATCCACGTCCCATGTAACATGGAAAACTTCACGCTTCACTTCCTGACGTTTTTCGTCAAAAATCTTCACGCTGTCAGGTGTGACCACCACCATTTCACCGTTTTCGATGAGGTAGATTTCTTTTACATATTTAAGCAGAGCAGGAATATCGGAAGCGATAAAGTTGCTGCCTTTGCCCAGACCTGCGATGAGCGGCGCATCCTTGCGGACTGCTACCAGCTTGTCAGGGTCCTTTGCGGCAACTGCAACGATAGCATATGCTCCGCGCATTCTTTCTGTTGCCTTATATACAGCATCTTCAAGATTTTCGCTTTCCTTCATATAAAGACCGATAAGATGGGCAATTACTTCAGTATCAGTTTCTGAACGGAAAACAACCCCGTGCCTGCTGATCAGTTCTTCCTTAAGTTCTACATAATTTTCAATAATACCGTTATGCACGATTGCCACGCTGCTGTCCCCGTCAGTATGAGGATGTGCGTTTATATCGGATGGTGCCCCGTGAGTTGCCCAGCGGGTGTGGCCGATACCTGTGTGGCTGTAAAGGGGATCGTCACCTATGAGATTTTCAAGATTTTCGATGCCGCCTACGTGCTTTCTTATTTCGATTTTTTTGTCAATGACAACAGCAATGCCGGCAGAGTCATAACCTCTGTACTCCAGCTTCTTAAGACCGTCAATTATGACGTCCTTGGCGCTGCCGCTGCCTACATATCCTACAATACCGCACATAATAGTCTCCTTATTGTTTAATTCGCATTACTTTGTTCAGCCAACCTGATTTTCAGAAGCATTCACTAAGTCCTCGTCGCAGGAAATAACGAAGCTCATTGCTTTATTCGCGGGGAATTAAGCAAACTCACCTGCGGCTCATACAGTGCTTAGTTCCTAGCCGCTCATATGCGCAAAATCGCTTGTTATTTCAAGCTGCTTCTGCGGAAATCGTTCATCGCTTCTGAAAACAGTCTGTCTGAACAAACTATATACGTACTGCGAATTAAACAACAAGTCAGGTGTGCAAAGCCATGCCTTTTGACCGAGCGTGGCTTCATGCAAGACGCAAGGGAGCATAGTACTTTGGCTGCAAATTTGAACCGTTCAAGCCCGCAGGGCGCGTTTTCAAATTTACCCAAAGTACGCGACCGGTCTTAGCATGAGCAGCGAGGGAAACGGCTGGCGTGTACACCTGGGCTTCGTATTTAATTCGCTGTATTATGCTGTTTATTCAGAAAATTTGTTTTCGATAAGATGTGCCAGGTCTTCAGCCAGAACTCTGATCTGCTCAATATCGCTGCCTTCCAGCATTACTCTCACCAGAGGTTCTGTGCCGGACGGACGTATGAGAACTCTCCCTCCACCTGCCATCTTTTCTTCAGTCTCCTTAATGGCCGCAGCCACTTCAGGATCCTTCATATATGTCTTCTTGTAATCGTTGTTAATCTTTGCATTTACCAGCACCTGCGGATAAATTTTAATTTCATCGCTGAGCTGGCTCACAGCCTTGCCGCTTGCAAGTACTGCCTTTACAAACTGCAGTGAGGAAAGCACTCCGTCGCCGGTTGTGGTGTGTTCCAGGAAAATTATATGTCCTGACTGTTCTCCGCCAAGGACGCAGCCGGTTTCAAGCATGCTCTCAAGCACATAACGGTCGCCCACGCCTGTCACATCCACAGAAATACCTTCTGCTTCCATGGCTTTGTGGAAACCGATATTGCTCATAACTGTGGCAGTTACTTTATTGCCTGCCAGTCTTCCTTCTGCCTTCAGCTGTTTTGCACAGATTGCGATTGTCTTGTCGCCATCCAGGACCCTTCCCTTTTCATCTACTACAATAAGTCTGTCTGCATCCCCGTCAAAAGCAAGGCCAACAAAAGCTCCCTGACGCAGCACTTCTTCCTGAAGTTTCTCAGGATGGGTTGAACCACAGGCATCGTTGATGTTCACGCCATTTGGATTGTCACCTATAGTGACAACTTCTGCCCCAAGGGCTCTGTAAACTTTACCTGCAACCTGATAAGATGCCCCGTTGGCACAATCCAGTACAACTTTACATCCGTCAAGACGGAAGCCTGCAGTTTCCACCAGGTGCTTCACATAAAGATCTTCCGCACTTTCATCAGCATCCAGACACTTGCCGATTTTTTCGCCGGTAACATGGCTGTTTACATCCACGCTGCTGATAATTATATCTTCAATTTTTTCTTCGATGAGGTCGTCAAGCTTGAAGCCCTCGCCGTTAAAAAACTTGATTCCGTTATATTCAAAAGTATTGTGAGATGCGCTGATTACGATTCCTGCATCTGCCTGATAATACTTTGCCAGGTAAGCGACTGCCGGTGTAGGAACCACGCCTACTTTTATAACGTTGCCTCCCACCGCAAGAATACCTGCTGCCAGAGCATTTTCAAGCATATCTCCTGATACTCTTGTATCTTTACCGATGATTATAGTCGGTCTTTCCTGAGTTTTGCTCAGCACAAAGGCTCCTGCCTTCCCCAGCTTGAAAGCCAGTTCAGGAGTCAGCTCTTTATTTGCAATGCCGCGCACACCATCAGTACCAAAAAGTCTTCCCATTAAGATTCTCCTTCTCCCAGATCCTGTCCCGGTTTTTCTTCATTCTGGTCCGGCTGCTGTTCCTGACCTTCCTGCTGCTGAGAATCCTCAGCTCCGGCAGTATCATCTTCTTTTACTTCAATAACGATTGTTATCTCTTTAGGATTGTATTCCACAGACAGCAGATTATTCGCGCATACACATGTGAGCGGTATCACATGTTCTCCCGGTTTAAGTCCGGAAATATCAGCTGAAAAACTGAAATCAGTCTCCACTGCAGCTTCTACAACATCTCTGTTTCCTGCAACTTTAACCTGTATTTCTGTATCACTGATTATTGGCATCATACCTTCAGTAACGCCTTCCAGAACTACATCGTTTTCAGTAAAAGCAAACGCTCTTGTCCCTGCATCCACTGCAGTAACCTTCACTTGAAGATGTTCCGAATTCATGGCAACTTCAATTCCTTCCGGCAGTACAGGAACTACCGGAATGGTTGTGCTTTCAAAAATATTGGATACATCAACCGGTTCGCATGTTATGGATGTCACAGCTTCAAGGTTCTCATCAGTACCCTTGATTGTAATAATTTTAGGTACTGTAATTTCCCTTGTGATATATATATCATCATTACCCGTAACAGGAACTGTAAGGCTTACCGTTTTCTTATTATGCAGAATTGTTGTGACTGAAATGCTGTCGAATTCCAGATCAACATTTTCCACAGTTTCTCCGGATTCATTTACAGGCACCAGTTTAATGTTAAGAGCTTTCAGATTATTTCCTACCTTTGCTGCATCAACTTCTGCCCTCACATAGGAAACCTGATTTACAAAAGTTCTGGCACCGCGCACCATAACAGCGTCTTCGCTTACCTGCACAATGTGCGGCTCACTGTCATCGCTGGTCTGATTTACAAGGCGCACATAAATCGGGCGCTCCTCATCCACAAGTTCGTCAATTACAACTTTCACCTTCTGAGGACTGGTTCCGTCAACTTTTATGCTCTGCGGACCTGACACAAAAAGTCTTACAGTGCTTTCTCCGGCTTTAAGGCCTTCCAGATCGGCTGTAACCTTGAAATCTCCTGCTTTCACTTTATCAGTCTCCGAACGCTGTCCTGAATATGAAACTGAAACTGATTCCAGCTCCTTATCTATTACTACCAGGCCATCTTCCTCCAGTGTCTCTTCATTTAGGAAATTTACAGGTACATTTCTCATAACCTGTCTGGTTGAAGGATTATCAATCAGAAGAACATATACCCAGAGACAAATCGCCAGGAGCAAAGCAATGGCTAAATTAACTTTTTTATTAGTTGTCATTTTTTACCCCCTTTGAATGTACCAAGTATACCGAACAGCTTGCCGCTGATATAATTTGCTGAATTGTCCTCGTCCAGATAAAGGCTGAACAAGGTTTTTTCAATCTTCTTGGAATCCAGAAATCTGGTCAGCTTGCCGTTCTGTGCAATTGAAATAATACCTGTTTCTTCAGAAACTATGATTACCAGAGCATCGGAATTTTCAGAAATTCCTATGCCTGCCCTGTGACGTGTACCTAATTCCTTATTCAGAGCTTTATTCTGAGTCAGCGGAAGCACGCAGCCCGCAGCGTAAAGTCTGTCTCCGCGTACAATCAGTGCGCCGTCATGGAGAGGCGAGCCAACATAGAAAATGTTTCCCAGCATTTCCGCCGATACTGCTGCATCGATTACAGTTCCGGTTTCAACTATATCATTAAGTGAAATTTCCTTTTCAATTACAATCAGAGCCCCTGTCTTTGAAGCTGACATTGTCTCAATTGCAGTTACCATCTGTCCCACGAGATGTTTTGCATCTTCCTTGTCCACTTCCGAAAGCACATTAGGCAGTCTGCTGCGGCCGATTTTTTCCAGAGCTCTTCTGAGTTCCGGCTGAAAAATTACTACGATGGCAATAAGTCCTACCGTCATCAGGCCGGAAAGCATCCAGTGCAGTGTATAAAGATGGCAGACTTCAGAAAGCAATGTTGCCGCAACCAGCAGCAAAATCCCCTTTGCCAGCTGCTCCGCACGGGTTTCCCTGATAAATCCGATTGCTTTATATATGATAAATGTCACGATAATAATATCAAGAATATCTGTCAAAGCGATACTTGACAGTATATTATCCAAAAAATTTTTCATGTAGTCCATAAACGTCATTCCCCCATACTTATTCTATTATATTCTACTTGAAAAGTGTGTAGTTTTCAAGGGGGTCAGGTGAATTCAGCCATAAAAAATACAACTTTTGTACCTGCATCACTGCACAAAAAAAGATGGTCCCTTATGGGACCATCTTATTTTTTATTTCAAGTCTGTTTTATGAGATTACTGCTCTGTTTCAAGTAAGCCGTAGTCGTTGTCGTTTCTCTTGTAAACAACATTTACAGCGTCTGTTTCAACATTGATGAATACATAGAAATTATGCTGCAGCATTTCCATCTGTAAAACCGCATCGTCTACAGTCATTGGTGTGAGCTGGAACTTCTTGGTCTTTACAACTTTCTGTTCTTCTGCCTCAGGAGCTTCAGGAATCAGTTCGAACTTGATGGATTCCTTAGCAGTGTTCTTCTTCATCAGTTTGCCCTTATACTTGGACATCTGAGTGAGAAGCTTTTCGGCAACTATGTCGATACAATCAAATACATCCTGTGAAACATTTTCTGCTCTGAAAATAGTACCTTTGGTTACGATGGTTGCTTCCATTTTTACCTTAGCTTTTTCAGGGTGAATAACAACTTTAGCCTGAATGTCATCAGCAAAATATTTACCCAGTTTTTCAAACTTCTTGTCAATAGCGTCCTGGATCTTGTCACTGATAGTGATGTTTTTGCCTGTTACGATAATCTTCATATGATGACCTCCTCTCGTCTGCATCATCTGGCGCGAGGGCTGTAAAAGAGTCTTCAGCGCCGCGCAAGGTGCAAACTCTTTTTGCTTGTATTGAATGTATTATACCACATATTGTGCCCGATGCCTACAACTATTTAATAAAAAACACAAAAAAATATAAAAGCCGTATAAAGCGGCTCTTTCTGCTGGATTATGCTGTCCGGCTGACCTGGTCTTTGCCCCCACACTTGCCTTTACCCGGTTTCCGGAGGACTTACTTCTAAGGTACGCCATGATCACCGCCCGATCTCCTGCGTGACGGCTTACGTGGATCCTTTTGCCCGCACCTGGCCTGGATTTTCAACCACAGACCCGGACAGCACTATATATTTTAACTGTTTATTCTTACTTTTTCAAGTCCAAAAAATCCGTCAGCAAAATCATTACCTGTGGCCAGCCCCATAAAGTGAACTTCTTTGGCCCCTGCCCCTTTAAGAGCTGATGCACATGCATGAGCAGTAGCCCCGCTGGTATACACATCATCGATAAGGATTATATTCTTTCCGGCCACACGCCCCGCTTCTTTTGGATTCACCAGAAAGGCGCCTTCCATATTAGCATATCTTTCCTGTCCTGTAATACTTCGCTGAGCGGCAGTCTGTTTCTGCCGCACAAGAGCATCAGGAAGGTGCCTCCGGTGCAGCCGCCGTGCCAGATGATGTGACATTTTTTCAGCCTGGTTGAAACCTCGCTGTTTTTCCTTTTCCTTATGGACGGGAACCGGTATTATGAAGTCTGCTGATGACAGCTGCTCCGCAGCATGCATATCTGTAATAATGCGGTCATGCATTATATTTGCAATCGCTCTGGATACATATGTGAGTCCGTCATATTTCAGGTCAAAAATCAGTCTCCGTTCATAAAGGCCATACTTCATGCATGCTCTTGCTGAATCCATGGCAGACGGCCGCCCTAGATGTTTTGCTTCTTCATCGAGATTAATTTCCACATTTCCCCATGTGATTCTCTGAATGCAGTGGTCGCATATGCAGTAGCTGCGGCTGCCATTTATATACTTGCCGCAGCAGAGGCAGTAAGTTGCCATGGGGAACAGCCACTGCGTCACCGTTTCCGCCATACGGGTAATAATACTTTCCCCTGTCTCAAAATAGTACATCGCCTTGTTCCCTTGCCAGCTGCTCAATTATTGATGCTGCAATACTGCTGTCAAACCGACCTTCAGCATCATCACATGTCACAATCAGACGGTCCCCTTGATTTATACCCTGCAAAAAATAAAACAACTGCTTGTCCGACCATTTTTTTCTGTAATCTGCATCTGAAAGCAAACCAAGATGTTCCCAGTATATATCACTGCCGTCCGCTTTCTTTATAGTAAAATCCGGAAGAATCTTCTGCGGAAGTTTATTCTGATATGCAATAGTCTGCATGTTATATGAAATGTCTTCATTCCAATATAATGGTTCTTCATATTGATACTTCACTTTATATTCATCAAGAAGATTTGAAATAATGACTTCTGACTTGGAACGTCTTTTGTCACCTCTCACGGTTTTATGCCCAGGAAAAGTTTCTTCACTGAAAAATGAATACTTCTGGTATATTTCCTGCGCGCTGTTTATTACCTCATCTTCCAGAAACTCAATTGACGCAAATCCTATTTTATAGGCTGAAGACATTTTTTCAAGAATACTATTCTGATTATATGGTTGATAATGCTTCAATAACTGTTCTTCATAACGCAGATTATTCTGAATGACTTTGATTCTCTTTTTATACAGACCTCTTCGCAGAAGGTAACCCAGCAGTCGCTTCTCTTCAGCCGAAATATATTTTGAAATACGTTTGCCGTCGAGATAACTATTTCTATAAAATCTGCCGTTCGAAACAGTCAAATACTCTTCTTCTGTTTTATGAAGCCTCATCATATCCTGGCGAAGTATCTTCTTCTGAAATAAAACATCTTCTTCAATTTTTCCCTTAAAATTTCTCATTTTTCACGTAATCCCCTTATGTAATTTATTTACATTATATCATTTTTCTGGATTTTTTCCAAGCAAAGAATTCGTCCACAGAAAAAATCATTGCAATATGCGTTTTTTCTTGAATTTGCAATATGTTTTATTAGATTTTCCACTTCTAAAAAAGCAAAAATCCTGATGACAACATCAGGATTCTATTATTTTTTATTGTGCTGGTCGATACTTCTACAAACTTCGACTTTTTTCGATTTTACTCTTTATTTTTTATGAAATCTTCAAAGCACCGAATCGTTTATTTTTATTGCAATTTTTATATTTTATCATGTTTTGCAATCATTTTCTTTGTGGGCGAGTTCAAGCATGTAATCAGAACATCTGATAAAGCCCAATCAGGCGATCTTTGAGGCCTGAATTGCGGCTACGGCTCTGATTATTCTGCGCCATAGCTGCAAGATAGTCAGGCCGTCCGACTATAATAACTTGTTTCTTACCGCGGGTGACCGCTGTGTACAGCAGACTGCGTGTGGCCAGCACCGGCGGGAACCATGTCATCGGAATAATCACCACAGGAAATTCGCTGCCCTGGCTTTTATGTACTGTAACCGCATAGGCAAGCTCAATTTCATCAAGCTGGACATAAGGATATTCAGCCCAGCGCTCGTCATCGTACAGCACAGTTACTGAGCGCATCTCACGGTCTACGCCTTTTATAATGCCTATTTCACCGTTAAATACACCTTTGACAGTTTCACTGCCAACGCGACATTCAAGACGGTAATTGTTTTTTATCTGCATCACCCTGTCCCCAATGCGGAAAACTTTGCCGCTGAATTCCAGCTGTTCCTTTCCCGGAACTTCAGGGTTGAAAACCTGCTGCAGGCGTTCATTGAGACTGACACTGCCCAATATTCCTTTTTTTGTCGGGGTAAGAACCTGAACATCACCAAGCTGATAACGTGCAGCAATAACTGCAATTTTATCAAGTATCTCCTGCTGTTTGTCGCCCGGAATCAGAACAAAATCGTCACCGTATGAAGGCTCGTCTCCACGGTTTATGCGGTGTGCATTGGTTACAATACGGCTTTCTGCAGTCTGGCGGTGTATCTGTGTCAGATGAGCAGTGAAAAAATACTCGCTGTCTATAAGATCCGCAAGTACATTGCCCGCTCCCACAGAAGGAAGCTGGTCGGCATCACCAACCAGAATCAGACGTGTACCCGGTCTTATGGCATCACAAAGAGCTTCCATAAGCATCAGATCCATCATGGATGCTTCATCTATGATAACAGCGTTTACATCCAGCGGCTCTGCAGCATTTTTGCCAAAACTCATATAACCTGTTTCTTCATCGTAATAATACTCAAGAAGCCGGTGGACAGTACATGCAAAACGTCCGCTGGTTTCACGTATCCGCTTGGCTGCACGCCCTGTAGGAGCTGCTACGGCAATTTTGTGGCCGCTGCCTTCGAAAATATTCAGAAGCGCGTTGATTACAGTAGTTTTGCCAGTGCCGGGACCGCCGGTAATGATGGACACCCCGCTCTTAAGAGAGTTTTTCACCGCATCTGTCTGTTCTTCAGAAAGTTCCACACAGCGGTCAGTCTGACACTTTCTTATCAGAGCATCAATATTGGCTCCCACAGGAGCAAGGCCTCCGGCCGGTTCTGCAAGCGCTGCAAGTTTGCCTGCCACAGCACATTCAGCCTTATAATAACCGTAAAAATATACTACTGGGCTTCCGTTAAGATTTGCAATCTGTACGCTGCCAGAGTATGCCATATCCTCAAGTACATCACGCACAAGGTCTGCACTTGAATCCAGAAACTCAGTGATTTTAAGGCACAGCTCGTCCAGCGGCGCGAAAGTATGGCCCTCAGCACTGTAGGCACGCAGCCCATACACAACTGCCGCCTCAAGCCGGCCGTGACTGTCCGGGCCCACCCCCAGCTTTCTGGCCACCTGGTCAACCTTCTCGAAACCCATCCGCGGGAATTCTTCCAGCAGCCAGTAAGGATTATCTTCAGTCAGACCTATGGCCGCATCTCCCACCAGATCGAAAATCTTGATAATATAATAATTTGTAAAACCTAAATTCCGTAAAAACAAGGTCACCTCTGGGGTGACCTGGCTTATTTTTGTTATGTTTTTTATCTGAACCACCTGATACCTCTTGTTGCTGCTGCTAACTTATTGCGCTTGAAAGTCTTTGCCAGTTCAAGCAGTTTTGTTCTGGTATTGAGATTTGGTTTGATATGGAGCTTTTCTACCAGCATGGAAAGCATTTTTTCTGCTTCTTCCGGAGTCTCACAGATTCCGGCTTCAATAAGATCGTTTCCATCTACAGCAAGATCGTCCACAAATATTGCTTCCCCCATTGCATGGATTTCTTCCAGCAGATACATCTTACTCTTGATTTTGGTTTCAGAGTCGTAGTCAAACACGATTCTCTGAGCTTTTTCAAGGTTCGCAAGATAATTATATCTGTCCATACCATGTTTATAAATAAACTTCTTAAGAAGTTCTTTGGACTGAGCAAAGTAAAGTTTCGGCATATCGTGACATGCATCCACAAGATACTGATTTGTAACCTCGTCAAAATTGAATTTTTCGATTGACGGAAGCGCCTTCTTCTTATCAATAATTGTGTAGAAAAGGCCCAGTCTTCTTGCCTCAACCTGCTTGGAACGGTCAATATTCTGACAGAGAACCATCATGTCGCTTTTTTCTCTCTTTGTGAGGCGTGCCACAGCATCATCCCCAAGGATGATATTCAGAATTCCTGTGGACATAATCATATTCAGACCTTTGCCGGCATGAGCAGCAGACATAATTCTTACAAATTCATTTCTGAATCTGTCAACACTGATTTTTTCAAGAAGTCTGTAGTTTGCACAGATTGACTCATACACATTCTGCGCAAGGTCAAAATCAAGTTCTGCCGCAATTCTGATTGCTCTGAGCATTCTTGCAGGATCTTCTTTAAACAGATCATCAGGATTGCCTGTTGTTTTCACAAGCTTTTTCTTGATGTCATCATAACCGCCTGCAATATCAACAAATCCTGTACCATTGTCAGCAACTGCATCTGCAGTGAAAGCTCTGCGGCTCAGGTCTTCTTCAATAGTGTCAGCAAATTCCGCAGCTTCAGCTTTGACGCCCCCTGCAAAAATATTATCTTTTCTGAAAGTGCCTATATCAACAATCAGTCCTTCTTCACCAGAGAAAACACCGTCTGAATCGTATGTTTCCTCAACGAATTCTTTTCTTATAACACTGTATTTTTCACTGACAATTTCTGCATCAGGGAATAAATTCTTTAAATCTTCAAAACCTGCGGAGGTTGCCAGATCCCAGTCATAAGGCTTGAGTCCTGCCAGGCTGTCTCTTACACATTCACCTGCAGCATAGGCCTTGAAACCTGCATCTTCGAGAGTTTTTATCAAATTTTTAACTTCTTTAGGGATCTTAATCATCAGTTATTTTCCTCCTTGGGTCTGTAAAGTCTTCTGTTGTCAAGGGTCCATACTCTGTCGCTGAATTCACCGGGCTCAGTGGCATCCAGAGCATTCTGCATATCAAAAAGTCTTGCATCAATAATATCCAGATAATGAAGCACTTCTGCTTCAGGGAAAAGAGGCTTTTTAGGGCTTCCATATTCCGGCTCATAATGATGTGAAAGAATCATGTGCTCTATCATAATGGCCTTTTCCCTTGGAATATCAAGTTCAATAGCCATCTGGTCCACTACCTTGATTCCCTGGATTATATGTCCGAGCATCTGGCCTTCAAAAGAATAACCGGATGCAATTCCATCTTCCTCAGCAAGTATCTCATTAAGTTTTTCCATGTCGTGAAGAATAACACCGCAGAGAACCAGGTCTTTATTGAGAGTGGTATAGACCTGACATATTCTCTCGCCTGTCATCAGCATGCGCTTGGTATGATAAAGAAGGCCACCCATCATAGCATGATGATTTTTTGATGCCGCCGGATAATAAAGCAGTTTCTCCCTGTTGTCTGTCAGAGTTTTCACGCAAAGCTTCTTCAGGTCTTCATCCCTGAAATTCTCTGCTGCAGAAAGTATAAATTCATACATTTCCTCAGTATTTTCAGGCGCTGCCTTTACATAATCGCTCATCTGCTGCTCATCTTCAGGTACTGCAGGACGGATCCTCTGAACTCTCATCTGAAGCTGACCTGCCCACTCAGTTACTATACCTTTTATCTTTACAATGTCTTTTTCCTTAATTGCAAGGAGCGCCGGCTGCTCGCCTTCGCTGACATCCCACTTCTTGCCTGTAAGTTCGCCGGTCTTGTCGCCAAGCATTATATCAAGATACTGCTTGCCATTAGCTCCGGTTTTTATACCGATGGATTTAACCATAAAAAAGTCGGTTACTTCCATGTCCTTTCTCAGTTCTTTAACAAAAATTTCTTTCATTTCATGCCTTTCTTTCTCCGCACCCTGTACGGGCGGGTATGTGTGTATTATACACTAAACAGAGCCTGACCGCAACTTTCTTTGAAACATACTTTTTGCTTTTCTTTTGGTACAAAACGCGGTATACTGTAAGTTAGTGAAAATACCCGTAAGGAGGTTTGAAAATATGGTATTCGATGCATTAAAAGTAAAAAATGATATAGTTCAGTGGATCCGCGACTGGTTTGAAATAAACGGCAAAGGCTGCAACGCCATCGTGGCGATTTCCGGCGGAAAGGACAGCTCCGTAGTGGCAGCGCTCTGCGTTGAAGCCCTCGGAAAAGACAGAGTTTACGGCGTGCTCCTGCCAAACGGCGACCAGTTCGATATCGATGTTTCCTACGCACTGGTTGAACATCTTGGAATCAGACACTACACAATCAATATCAAAGACTGTTTCGATGGTCTTGTAAACCAGCTTCAGGCAAATCTGGAAGTTCAGACACAGACAATCACCAACCTGCCTCCAAGACTTAGAATGGCTGCAACTTACGCTGTTTCACAGTCACTCAACGGCCGCGTTGCCAATACATGCAACCTTTCTGAAGACTGGGTGGGATACGCAACAAGATACGGCGACGGTGCAGGGGATTTCAGCCCTCTGAGCAAACTGACAGTCCAGGAAGTAAAAGCTGTGGGCAGAGAGCTTGGACTGCCTTCAATGTTCGTGGACAAAGTTCCTATCGACGGACTTCAGTCAAAAACCGACGAAGACAACCTTGGCTTCACCTACGCAGTTCTTGACCGCTATATCAGAACAGGCGAAATTGACGACCAGACTACTAAAGAAAGAATCGACTACCTCCACAGAATCAATCAGTTCAAGCTGAGATTCATGGATTGTTTCGAATACGACCCTGAAGCATAATGTGCAGGCATCAACTGATATTATGAAGAAAGTTTTAGTAATCGGCTCCACCGTGGCCGACATTGTAATCAATATAGATAAGCTGCCGACTACCATGGAGGACGTACATGTTCATTCCCAGACTTTTTCTCTGGGAGGCTGTGCTTATAATGTTTCCAGCATGGTGAGGAATTTTGGTGTGCCATGCACCCTGTTTTCACCGGTGGGTACAGGGATTTATGCAGATTTTGTGCGCAAAGAGCTGGCCCTGCAGGGGTTAAGCTCACCTATCCCTCCTGTGGACATGGACAACGGCTGCTGCTTCTGTTTTGTGGAGCAGTCGGGAGAAAGAACCTTCATCTGCCACCACGGCGCAGAATATTTTTTCTATGATGAGTGGTTTGATTTACTTGATATAAAAGAGTATGAGTATGTTTATGTCTGCGGCCTTGAAATTGAAGAAACCACAGGAGATACTGTACTGGGGTTCCTCGAAAGAAGCGGGCTTAAAATAGTTTTCGGTCCAGGCCCACGCATAGACAAAATCCCTGCGGGTAAAATGAATCGCCTGTTCGCACTCCACCCGATTGTTCATCTCAATGAAGACGAAGTCTGCCGCTTCACCGGCTGTGAAGACATTGAAAACGCTGCTTCTCAGCTCTTTGCACAGACCGGCAATACTGTCATCGTTACCAACGGTGCCAACGGTTCATATTATTATGACGACAGCGGACTTCACCATGTTCCCGGCGTCCCCGCAGAAAAAATTGTCGATACAATAGGTGCGGGCGACGGCCACTGCGGAGCAGTGCTTGCAGGCCTGGCCTGCGGCCGGGGCCTGCAAGAGGCGCTTGGCGCAGCCAACGCCGCCGCCGCCCTTGTAGTTTCAACAAAAGGAGCTACTTTGAAGAGCCATGAATTTCTGCTTGAAAAGCTGGCAGCAAACTGATATAATACATCTACTGTTAATTCAGGTCATTGGTCAATCCAATGACCTTTTTATTCGAAGGAGAAATTATGAACAATACCCTTAATAAAACTAAACTGACTTTTGCAGAAACAGTCACTATCACCAGCATGCTCTTTGGCATGTTCTTCGGTGCCGGCAATCTTATTTTCCCTATCTATCTGGGTCAGGTTGCAGGTAATAATGTATGGCCGGCAGTTATCGGTCTGCTCATCACAGGTGTAGGCATGCCGCTCCTGGCAGTTGCTGCCCTTGGTATCAGCCGTTCCAACGGTCTTACTGAACTTGCAGGCAAGGTCGGTGGTAAATACAGCGTATTTTTCACCTGTGCACTTTACCTTACAATCGGACCTTTCTTTGCCAGCCCACGCTGCGCTACAGTTCCTTTCAGTATGGCAGTTATGCCTCTTCTGGGCGATGCCAATGAAAAGGTATGCCTTGCAGTTTTTTCGCTTATTTTCTTTGCAATTGTGCTTACCTTCTCGCTGAGACCGGGCAAAATCATGACATGGATCGGTAAGTTCCTTAACCCTGTATTCCTTTGCTGCCTTGCTGTCTTCATCGTTGCAGCACTGGTTTCCCCAATGGGTACAGTAAGTGAAATTACTCCTATGCCTGCCTATGAAACAGGTGCTTTCTTCAATGGTTTCCTTGAAGGCTACAACACAATGGAC
>JAFQHT010000138.1 GCA_017397825.1 Bacillota bacterium
ATCATCGGATAAGGAATAATAACCGCTTGCATATGATAATGATGGCATCGCATCTTTAACTGTACTATTTTTAAAGTAGATGGTACACTGTTTCCCTTTTCCTAAGGTCTTACTGCCGAATGTGAAAAGATCAATCTGAGGCAATGCTTCCTCATGTTTAAAGTAAACTGTTTCAAGCATGTCGCACATTGTAAATGCTTGTGAGCTTATTGTGGTAACACTTGCAGGAAAAACTATCGAAGTTATTCCTGAACCTCTGAAACTTGAACTTCCAACGGTTTCAATTCCCTCTGGAAGAACAACTCTTTCCAGTGATGAACAATGATAAAAAGCCTCTTGTCCAATGGATTTTACATTAGGCGGAATTATCAGTTCCTTCAGATTTGTGCAGTCAGAAAACATTGCCTGAGTTATTTCGCTTATGCCACTTGGTAATGATATTTCTGTTAACGCACTGCATCCTGCGAAATTTCCTGTTCCAGTTATTGCTGTTACACTTTCTGGAATAGTGAGTTGAGTTAACCCGGAGCAATTGATAAATGCTGTTGTCTCGATTGTTTTTACACTGTCAGGGATGTTAATTGCAGTAATATTGCTGCACGCGAAGAATGCATGAGGCCCAATAGTAGCGACAGTCGTTGGAATGTTAAAATCACCGGTGTTGCCGTTTGGAACGAGGATAAGCTTTGACATGTCGTTATCGTAAAGAACACCATTCTGACTTGTGTATACCTGATTGTTTCCGTCAACATTTATTTTCATCAAATTAGTACACTCGGAAAAGGTAGTGCTTGAAATAGATGATACTTCGTCACATAAATCAACCTCTGTAAGAGATGTGCAGTTTCGGAATGCGCTCGGTTCAGTAGATACGTTGTCACCAATCGTTATTTTGGTTAATTTTGATAGCCCTGCAAAACAGTTAGAAGAGATCTTCGTTGCACCGTTGTCTGGTATGATGAGCGTCGTTGCATTTGAGAGTTCTGAGTTTTTATTGATAATCCGTGTCCCTGAAGTTTCAGTAGTTAAATAGTAGTTTTCAGCAGAACTGCTGCTACTATATTCTGCCGCGGTATCAAGTCCATAATTATTGACTAGGTCATCCCAGGATGCAAGCATTACCCCGTTTGCATCATACAGACCGCCTTCCTCTGCGTTAACTGTTATGTCGGTATCCCCGACTTTTATTTTTTTCAGTCCCAAAGTTAACACTACTCGCGCTACTTCTGTACCTGCAATGTTTTCAGTTACAATACCAGACTTTGCTGAAAGCTTAATAGTTTTAGTCATGCCTGGTGTGATTTCCATATCGGAGACGGAAAGGCTGCCGGTTGAGAAGTCGTGGTTGCCGTAACCCAAATATAGCTTCTTTGCATTTGCCTGCATGGATTCGAAGCCGGAGTCTGCAGATGCCAGGCTCCAGCCGTTTTCTGCAGTAGCGGAGATACAGGTGACTTCTACAGAGCCAATAGATGCAATATTCTTTACCGTAAGGTCTGATACAATAAGTTCTGCGGCTCCTTCCTGGCTTGTTAACGTGATGTTTTCTGATACTTCAACGTCTACACCAGCTTCTGATGCAGACAGCAGCACCGGTACATCTGTGGCAAAAGCAGCTGCCGGCATCATGCCAAGGAGCAGAGAAAGTACTATAAGAAGTACTCCCCCCACTCGGATTTTGGATAATATTTTCATAGTTTTTCCTTTCCAAGGGGTTTCCTCTTTAATATTGATTTTATATACGTTCAGGAAGTATCCTGAGAAATCTTATATACAGCCAAATGGTGATACAAATGCTACAGCGCTGTATGCTAACTGCTTGCTCGGGCTGCTTGCCCACTGCTCAACTGTACACCAATGGTACGGATAGCCTGACGCAGGTGATCTTAACCACCACTCACAGTTACCACCATTTATTCCGTTTTTCTTTTTCCGGTTTGTTGCTGTCTGATAATATGTGAACTGAGTTCCCTCACCTTTTACTGAATTTGAAACTGAACCATACACTTCAATTTCTGCAAGAAGAGCAAAATAGTCTGAAGTAGTAGAGGTTCCGCTGATTGATTCACCGCCAACACCGGAAACATTATAGAACTTCTTGAATATTGGTTTGATGCTTGCAGGATAAGCATTGTAGTATGCGTTATTACACCAGGTTCTTCTGTCAGAATCAGCCCAGCCTCCAGAACTTCCTTTTGATGAGCTGGCATTTATTACGGCTGCATCTGCCAGACAGTCCTTTTGACCGACTATAAAATTGCATTCTTTCCCTGATGTTAGGGTTTTTCCACCCTTATTCATAAGAACAAGCACTATTGTTTGAGCTGCATGAGTATCACTTAAACTTCCAAAAGCAGATATCGCAGAGATTGATACCTGACGTTCATCGCCTACGTCCCAGTAATCGGAAAGATTGATTTTCCCTGCATCAGCTGCAGCGACCATCGCCACAATTTCTGCATCTGTGCCGGTGCTCCACTCTACAATCTTAAGCGCTTCTTCAAGAGAAACTGTTACAATAAAGTTTGCTGCTTTCTCGGATACCTTTGAAGAAAATGCACCGGCTTTACCGGTAAATGATAGTGTCAGGCTCTGTCCTTCTTCAACGGTCCCGGCCGCCGTATATCCGCCGGCGGAGAAGTCATGGCCTCCGGTGGAAATTGCAAATTCCTTTTTATTAAGCTTTTGGGAAAAATCGGTCTCAGCAGGAGCCAGATTCCATCCCATGATAGGTTCTACCGCGATATTATCTACTACCAGATTCATCCCTTCTGCTTTGTTATTGGTTATGATGATATCCGAAATAATGAGGTCATTTCCGCTGCCGGAATATGCCATCGTCACCGATTCAGTGATTTCAAAATCCACCGGTGAAGACTGAATCTCAGCAGAAATCGGTACTGCTGCTGTA
>JAFQHT010000139.1 GCA_017397825.1 Bacillota bacterium
ACCTTATCTGCCTTACTCCGAGGCTAAAACTGAGGCCAGAGGTGGTTTTGCACATAAAGTAAAGGATGATTCGATGAAGGTGGTTTTCGTGGATGAAACAGAAATTTACGTGCCTTCTGACGATCTCAGAACAATTGAAAAACTCCTTTCTCAGGACCCAAGACCTCATTATCAGGATGACCCTGAAAGAATATATGGTATGGCTTATAAAGACTGGGAAATAAGGTTCCGGGCAGAAGGCAAAACAATTTTTGTGACTGAAATTTCCGAAAGGAGCAAGTAATGAGTAAGATTTATATTATCAAAGATGATTTAACGAAACTTGATGTTGATGCTATAGTTAATGCAGCAAACAAAAGTCTGCTTGGCGGCGGCGGTGTGGACGGAGCTATCCACCGTGCGGCAGGTCCTGACCTTCTGAAAGAGTGCAGAACTCTTAATGGCTGCGAAACAGGGCAGGCAAAGATTACCAAGGGATACAGACTTCCGGCTGAATATGTGATTCATACCGTGGGACCTGTTTATTCAGGAAGTGAATCAGACCCTGTGAAGCTCAGATCCTGTTATATTGAATCGCTGGAACTGGCAAGAAAAAACGGACTGCATACCATCGCTTTTCCTGCAATTTCATGTGGTGTATACGGTTATCCGTGGGAAGAGGCAACTGCAATTGCATTGGATTCAGTCAGAAAATGGCAGTCAGAAAACAGAGATTACACACTTGATGTAACATTCTGTTGCTTCAGTGATGATATGTATAACCTTTATTTGTCAATCAAGTGAAGATTATGATTTTTTTGTCATGTAAATTTCACATGAAAGTCCATTGACTGTTTTTATTCCAATGGTTAAAATGTATTCATGATTATTACGAAAGGATATTTTGCACAATGATTGAAGTAAATAATTTATGCAAAAATTATGGAATTCACAATGCCGTAGACAATCTGACCTTTACAATTGAAAAGGGCAAGGTCTACGGTTTTTTGGGTCCTAATGGTGCAGGCAAATCTACTACAATGAATATACTGACAGGATGTCTTGCTGCAACATCAGGACAAGTTACTGTCGGCGGATTTGATATTTATGAAGATGCTGTAAAAGCAAAAAAACTTATCGGTTATCTGCCGGAACTTCCGCCACTTTATCATGACATGACGGTAATTGATTATCTCAAATTTGTAGCGGAAGTAAAAGGTGTTAAAAAATCTGAAATGTCAGAAAAACTTGCTGATATTATGGAAAAAACACAGATTGCTGATGTAAGCGGACGCCTGATTAAAAATCTTTCAAAAGGTTATAAACAGAGGGTTGGTATTGCACAGGCACTGGTAGGCGATCCTGAAATTATTATTCTTGACGAACCTACAGTAGGTCTAGACCCTGCTCAGATTATTGAAATCAGAGAACTTATCAAAAATCTCGGAGAGGACCATACAGTAATCCTCAGCAGCCACATTCTTTCAGAAATCAGAGCTGTCTGCAATCATATTCTGATTATTTCCCATGGTAAACTTGTGGCAAATGACACTCCTGAAAATCTAGAAGCAGAACATGGAGCTGATCTTGAAACTATTTTCTTAAGACTTACCGGCGCTGTTCCGGAAGTACAGGAGGTGACAGAAGATGCTGGCAATATTTAAAAGAGAATTCAAATCTTATTTCACCTCAATGACAGGTTATGCTTTTGCTGCATTCCTGCTTCTGTTTGCAGGGATTTATACAATGTCAGTCTGTCTTGTCGGCTACTTTGCAAACTTTGAATATGCTATCGGAAATATGACATTTATTTTCCTGCTCATCGTTCCGATTCTTACAATGAAAGTTTTTGCGGAAGAAAGAAAGCAGAAGACTGACCAGCTGCTTTATGCGCTCCCGCTCAGTATGACAAAAATTGTTGCAGGCAAGTATCTTGCGCTTCTTGGTGTAATGTTAGTGCCAATAGCTGTAATTTCAGTTTATCCGCTTATTTTATCAATGTATGGAAATGTTTCTCTGAAAATATCTCTTCTGGCTGTTTTCGGATTTTTCCTTCTTGGTGCAGCTCTGATTTCCATAGGAATGTTTATTTCATCCATGACAGAAAGCCTTCCTATGGCGGCAGGTATTTCATTCCTTGTAATTCTTCTGAATTATTTCCTTCCAAGCTTTGCTACTTATCTGCCGGCAGGTTCTGAACTTTTAAGCAGTCTGTCACTATTTAACTGTATGGATGATTTTGTGTACGGTCTTTTTGACCTTGGAAATATTGTATTTTTAATTTCAGTTGCAGGACTGTTCTTTTTCCTGACTGTACAGTCTCTTGAAAAGAGGAGGTGGAGTTAATGAAAAATAAAAAATTCAGACTTGGAACATATACTGCTGTAACAACAGTTATTGTTATTGTAATTGCAGTTGTTTTAAATATGCTTGTCAATGCACTTCCTACTAAATTCACACAGTTTGACATGAGTTCTGACGATCTTTATACCATCGGAGAACAGACTAAAAAAATTGTTGAAGGCCTTGACGAAGAAGTAACAATTTACTGGATTGTTCAGGATGGTTACGAAGATAAAGCTGTTGAAAAACTACTGATTAATTATGAAGAACTCAACAAAAATATTAAAATCGAAAAAATTGACCCTGTTGTAAATCCTAACTTTGCATATCAGTATACTTCTGATGATATTTACAACAACAGTCTGGTAGTTGCCAATGCTGACCAGTCAAGAACACGTTATATCGGATATTACGAAATATATACAATTACTTACGATCAGAATTACACTGAACAGTCATCATTCGGCGGAGAAGCTGAGCTTACATCAGCAATCAATTATGTTTCATCAGACAGATTCACTTTTGTATATTATCTGACCGGACATGGTGAAACGGCTCTTCCTACAGAATTTGTTGAAACATTAAAGAAAGAAAACATTACTGTAATGGAACTTAATCTTCTTTCTGAAGGTAAAGTACCGGAAGAATGTGAAGCTCTGATTATTCACAGTCCTGAAACTGATCTTTCATCAAGAGACAGCGAAATGATTGCTCAATACCTTGAAGAAGGCGGAAGCATGCTGCTCTTAACTGACTGCTCTGATAATAATATGCCTAACCTTAATGGCGTGATGAGTGAATATGGTGTAAGCGCAGTTGACGGTATGCTTATCGAAGGTGACGGCAACTATTGTCTCGGCGGATATGCAAACTATCTGCTTCCTCAGATGGGTGCCCATGAAATAACAGATCCGTTAATCAGCAAAGGATATCACATTATCGCACCGATGGCACAGGGTATTGATGTTTCAGATACACTTGATGAAAATACAACTGTAACAAAGCTTTTAAACACTTCAAATCTTGCTTATTCAAAGCTTTCTGGAGTCAATACTGATTCTATCGAAAAAGAAGAAGGCGACATTGAAAGTGAAGACGGTTTTGCAATAGGTGTTGCTGTTGAAAGAACAACTGATTCTGCTGAAACAAGAATCGTATGGTTATCAAGTTATCATCTTATTAACGCTCAGATTGACAGTATGTCAGCAGGTGCAAACGGAGACCTGGCTGTAAACTCTATCGGCTGGATGTGTGATCTTGAAGAGTCCATTTCTATCCGTGCAAAGGATATTGAATACGAATACCTCAATCTTACTGCAGCAGAAACAGGCAGATGGACACTCATTATGGTTGCAATCATTCCACTGTTATTTGTTATAGCAGGTGTGACTGTATGGCTCAGAAGGAGGAAACTGTAATGAACAGAAGTAAAAAATTAGTTATTCTTCTGGTTGTTCTTGCACTGGTAATTGTCGCTTTTATCGGTGTGACAAAATTATCTGATACACAGGATTCTCTTCCGGGAAACAATGAAGTGACAACAGTTGCAGAAATCGACACAAAAAAGATTACTTCTTTAAGCTGGACTTTCGGAGGTAATAAATATACCATCGAAAAAGTTGATGGAATATGGGTTGATCCTTCAGATGCTGAATTTGAAGTGAATCAGAATCTGGCTGATTATATGGCTTCTGTCATTGCAAAAGTTGAAGCATCACAGACTATCTTCGGAGTTGATGATTACAAGCAGTATGGACTTGATGAAACTGCTCAGAGAGTAATTGCCGGAGCTGAAGATGGAACTGGTTATGAACTGGTAATAGGTTCTCAGAACGAAGTCAACGGTGACTATTATGCAATGATTACCGGTGCACCTGAAGTATATGTTATTGATGTGAAATATCCATATAACTTCGGATGTACGATGAATGAAATGAAAGCTCTTTCTGATGAAGAAGTGGAAGAACTTGCAGAAGGACTTTCTGAAACAATGTCATAAGCTTTTTTTTTAAAGGGACCTTGTGTGAAAAAGGTCCCTGTTTTTAATTTACATGTATTTATGCAAGTCCATAATTCTTTAGTTCCTCGTAAAGCATATACTGGGTCTTGTTTGACGGAGGGCAGAGGGGCAGGCGGTATTCAAGATTACACATGCCCATCATATAAAGTGCAGCTTTTACCGGGATAGGGTTTACTTCTGTAAAAACAGCATCAATGAGAGGTTTGACTGCAATCTGCTCACTGGCTGCCCAGCTTGTTTCACCATCAAGCCATGAGTGAATCATCCGGCTGAATCGACCCGGGATAATGTTTGAAACTGTTGAAATACAGCCTTTTCCTCCCAGAGAAAGAATAGGTACGGTCTGATCATCGTTACCTGAATAAATGTTGAAATTATCGTCAATATGAGCGGCAAGCTGGCATACCTGAGAAATATTTCCGGAAGCTTCTTTTAGACCGATTATGTTTGGATGTTCTTTCAGGGTGTGTACAGCATCAGAACCCATGTTTACTCCTGTACGTGATGGAACAGAATACATTATAATAGGCAGATGCACTGCGTCTGCAATGGTTAAAAAATGTGATACGAGGCCGGCTTCAGAGCATTTATTGTAATATGGAGTGATAATAAGCAGGCCGTCTGCGCCGGTTTTTTCTGCTTCTCTGGAGAGTTCAAGGGCTGAATCTGTGCAGTTACCGCCTGTTCCTGCAATTACGGGGACCCGGCCGGCAGTAAGATCTGCGACGAATTTTATCAGGTCAATTTTTTCGCGTGAGGAGAGTGTGGAAGCCTCTCCGGTTGTTCCGCAGACTACAAGTGCATCAATACCTTGTGCAATCTGCCATTCAACAAGTTTTCCCATGGAAACGTAATCTATTTTTCCGTCTTTGAAAGGAGTAATTAGAGCAGTTGCAGCACCTTCAAAAAGTGTCAAGAAATACACCGCCTTTCACGAATTATTAATAATATAATTAATGTTAAATTATTATATTCAAAGTAGGTGAATTTGTTGAAAATCACCTTGAAAAGTGGTAAAATAAACTATTAAAGTGTGTAACTATGCTTATATTTAAATTGACATAAAGAGAGGTATGAGACATGAACGAAAAATTAAGAGTTGGTATTCTTGGCGGAACAGGTATGGTTGGTCAGAGATTTATTTCTCTTCTGGAAAATCACCCTTGGTTTGAGGTTACGACCATTGCTGCCAGCGAAAGAAGTGCCGGCCAGACATATGCTCAGGCTGTTGAAGGTAGATGGAAAATGGACACTCCGGTTCCTGAAGCAGTAAAGAATATTGTTGTGATGAACGTTAATGAGGTTGAAAAAGTAGCTGAAACAGTTGACTTTGTTTTCAGTGCTGTTGACATGACCAAGGAAGAAATCAAGGCCATCGAAGAAGCATACGCAAAGACTGAAACTCCTGTAGTTTCAAACAACAGTGCTCACAGATGGACTCCGGACGTTCCTATGGTAATTCCTGAAATCAACGATGATCATTTTGAAGTAATTCATTCACAGAAAAAGCGTCTTGGAACAGAGCGCGGATTTATTGCAGTAAAACCTAACTGTTCAATTCAGAGCTATGTACCTGCTCTTAACGCATGGAAAGAATTCGAGCCATACGAATGTGTCATCACAACTTATCAGGCTATTTCCGGTGCAGGAAAGGACTTCAATTCATGGCCTGAAATGGTTGAAAACATCATCCCTTACATTGGCGGAGAAGAAGAAAAGAGCGAACAGGAGCCACTCAGAGTATGGGGACATATTGAAAACGGAGAAATTGTAAAGGCCCAGGAACCTAAAATCACTTGTCAGTGTATCAGAGTACCTGTTTTAAACGGTCATACTGCAGCAGTTTTCGTTAAGTTCAGAAAGAAACCAACTAAAGAGGAACTCATTGAAAAACTTGAAAACTACAAGGGATTCCCACAGGAAGCACAGCTGCCTATGGCACCACAGCAGTTCATCAAATATTTTGAAGAAGACAACAGACCTCAGGTCAAGGCGGATGTTGACAGAGATAAGGGCATGGGAATTTCTATCGGCCGTATCAGAGAAGATAATGTTTACGACTATAAATTCGTTGGTCTTTCACATAATACAATCAGAGGAGCTGCAGGCGGTGCAATTCTCGGTGCAGAATGCCTGACAGCAAAAGGATTTATTACAAAAAAGTAGTTTAAATAAGGAGAGATTATGACATATTTTGAAGCGGTAATTCTGGGTTTGGTTCAGGGGCTGGCTGAGTTCCTGCCTATAAGCAGTTCCGGTCATCTGGCACTGCTGCAGCAATGGTTTGGAATAGAAGAAGACAATGTACTTCTGTTTGCAGTTCTGCTCCATGTAGGCACACTTATTTCAGTTTTTATTGTATATTGGAAGGATATCTGGGAACTGATTGTGGAGCTTTGCCTGACATTCAAAGATATTTTTACAGGAAAGGGGCTCCGCATAGAAGAAAGACCTGTGCGTAAGCTGGGTGTTATGATTATTGTTGCAACAATTCCGACAGGTATAATCGGAATTCTGTTCAACGATTTCTTTGACTCACTTTACACATCTGTACTGCCTATTGGTATTGGGTTGATAATAACTGGATTATTGTTAACCTTTGCAGAAAAAATGGGTTCATCTAAGAGGGGAATCAAGCAGATGAACTATCGCAACGCTGTTTTTATCGGTATTGTTCAGGGAATCGCTATTTGTCCGGGGATTTCAAGATCCGGATCAACTTTGTTCGGAAGCCTTGTATGTAATCTGAACAGAGAATTTGCTGTTAAATATGTTTTCCTGATTTCTATTCCTTCAATTCTTGGTTCAGCCGTTCTTGAAGCACCTGCAGCTTTAGAGGCAGGTATGGATATGGCACAGCTGGGCCCGGTACTTGTGGGAATGATAGTTGCAGCAGTTTCAGGACTTGTTGCGATTAAAACCATGATTAAAGTGGTTTCCAATAAAAAATTAAACTATTTTTCATACTATGTATGGCTTCTTGGTGCAGCTGTTGTTATTTACAGCTTTTTCGCCTAGTATGCCGGAAACAGGAGATTAAATATGGCTGAAACTAAAAGAGGTCCGGGAAGACCTCCTGGATCAAAAAACAAAACAACTTCAGAAAAAAACTCTTCTGCAGGCAAAACCACCAAAGGTAAAGGTAAAGCAGATTCCAAGGCAAAAGCAAAAGCTCAGGAAATTCAGGCAAAAAAGCAGGCTAATAAGCGTGTTATTGATGAAATCTGGGCAATAAGCACCATTGCTATCGGTGTTTTCCTTGTTGTTGCTACTTTTACAGAAGGTGCCGGAAAGCTTGGCGTTATGATTGACATGTGCCTTAAAGGTCTTTTTGGCTTCATGGCATATGTGCTGCCGTTCTATCTGATTATCTTCGGCATTTTACTTTTTGCACGCCAGACGTCACATTTTTCATTAAAAACTATCGGTTTGCTTTTTATAATTCTGATTATGCTGTGCACAATGAATTCAGTAAGATTTGTTGATGAACAGCAGATTGAATGGTCATGGGAAGCTGTAAAAACTTATTATGCAACCGGACAGAATCTGTTAAGCGGCGGATTCTTCGGAATGATTCTGGCATCTGCCCTTGTGACATGGATCGGCAGAAGCGGATGCTGGATTTTTACCATTGTTCTTACTCTTATCTGCCTGCTTCTCATAATCAACACACCAGTATCAAGATTCTTTGCTAAAATCGGTGCAAAAATTGAAGAACGCAGACTTATCAAGGAACACGCCCATCTTGATATGGAACCGGATGAACCTGAAGAAGATGCCCAGGTTACTATGAAACTTCCGTTTGGTCATGGAAAACATGCAGCAGATGAAAAAAAACCTGCACCTGCAATCAGTGCACCTAAACATGAAATAAAGATTGTAAACAGCAGCATTCTGGAAACAGAAGACCAGACAATGCCTGCGGAAACGCCGGAACAGATAAAGGAAAGGGAATACATACCACCTAGTCAGGTTGCGCCTCTTTCAGCAGAAAAGAAAAATAATATCCTGAAATTTATGAACGATGACAGTCTTTTCGGACGTAAAAAGTCAGAAACTACTGGCCTTGAAGATCATCGTCAGACTGCAGAAGGCTTTGGTATCGACGGACCTGCTGTATCATCAGCTAGTGGCAGCGGTCTTGGACTTGGCAGTACTGTGTCTGCAGAACCGGCAGGAACTCCTGCAAAGGAAGTTGTTGAAAAAATTACAAATAAAGAGGCACGTGAGGCAATGCTCACTGAGGAAGAACTCAGTCAGCAGGCCCAGCCTGTAAAGAAATATAAAAAACCGCCGATTACGCTTCTCGAAAGACCAAGCGGCGGTGCGAAGGCAAATAATGATGCACTCACAGCAAAGGCAGAAAAACTGGAAGAAACTCTTCAGAACTTCCACGTTAATGCCCGTGTAGTACAGGTAACTCAGGGTCCTACAGTTACAAGATATGAAATCCAGCCGGCGGTAGGTGTAAAAGTAAACAGCATCGTAAGACTGGCTGACGATATAGCCCTTAACCTTGAAGCAAAATCAATCAGAATCGAGGCTCCGATTCCTGGCAAGGCAGCTGTCGGCATCGAAGTTGAAAACGATGCAGTAACAATGGTACGCCTCCGTGAAATCATCGATTCAGAAGAATTCAAGAAGGCCAAGTCAAAGATTACATTTGCTGTCGGTAAGGACATCAGCGGCAATGCAATCGTTGCAGACCTTAAGTCCATGCCGCATCTGCTTATTGCAGGTTCCACAGGTTCCGGCAAGTCAGTCTGCATCAACAGTATCATCACAAGCCTTATCTACAAGGCAAACCCAGATGAAGTGAAACTGATTCTCATCGACCCTAAGGTAGTGGAACTTGGCAATTACAATGGTATTCCGCATCTGCTCATTCCGGTTGTGACTGACCCTTCAAAGGCAGCAGCAGCCCTCAACTGGGCAGTTGCCGAAATGACTGACAGATATAAGAAATTCGCGGAGGAAGGTGTCCGTGACCTTGAATCATATAATGAATATGTACGTGCCAACGAAGAACACGAAAAGGTAATGCCTCAGGTTGTTATCATCATCGACGAACTTGCTGACCTGATGATGGCAGCACCTTCACAGATTGAAGAATCAATCTGCCGCCTTGCACAGATGGCAAGAGCAGCGGGCATGCATCTTATCGTTGCAACTCAGAGACCTTCCGTTGACGTTATCACAGGTGTTATCAAAGCCAACATTCCTTCAAGAATTGCCTTTGCTGTATCATCACAGGTTGACTCCAGAACAATTCTGGACATGCAGGGTGCAGAAAAACTTGTTGGAAAAGGCGATATGCTCTTTAACCCTATGGGTATGGGTAAGCCAATCCGTGTACAGGGCACTTTTGTTTCTGACTCTGAAGTCAACAAAGTTATTGACTTCGTCAAGGAACAGGTTGAAGACGGCGGAAATAACTATAACGCAGATATTCTTACAAAAATCGAAAGGACCAATGTTCAGGAGTCCATGGACGACAGTGATGAACTTCTTCCGGAAGCAATCGACCTGGTTGTGAGAAGTGGACAGGCATCAGTATCAATGCTTCAGAGAAGGTTCAGAATAGGTTACAACAGGGCAGCCCGCATTGTCGACATGATGGAAGCCCGCGGAATCATTGGACCGCAGGACGGAAGCCGTCCGCGTCAGGTGCTTATGACTGCAGAAGAACTTGATCAGATGGAATCCCAGACAGAGGAAATTTAATTATGAAAATTTATTTTGAAACATTAGGGTGTCCGAAGAATTTCAATGACACCCAGGTAGCCAAAGGAGTTCTACTCGGTGCAGAAGGCTTTGAAATTGCAGACTGTGCTGACGCAGCTGACGTAATTATCGTGAACACCTGCGGCTTCATCAACGATGCCAAAAAAGAATCAATCGAAAGAATTTTTGATTACATGCCGTACCGCGAAGAAGGAAAGAAGCTGGTTGTTTCCGGCTGCCTTTCCGAGCGTTATGCTGACGATTTATACAAAGAAATGCCGGAAGTTGACTGTTTCATCGGTGTAAACGAATATGACACACTTCCGCAGATTCTCGCGGAAATATCCGGTGGACGTGTAAAACAGGTGACAGGATGTTTTCCGCAGGTTCTTCCTAAAATGCCACGCAAGTTCGACGAAAACTCTTACACAGCGACACTAAAAATCGCTGAAGGCTGCGATAACTGCTGCGCATACTGCGTAATCCCGTCAATCCGCGGCGGTTTCAGAAGCAAGAAGATGGAAGACATAATCGCAGAAGCAGAAGAACTTGCAGCAGCAGGCTGTAAAGACCTCATTCTCATTGCGCAGGACGTGACAAACTACGGCCGGGATCTTTATGGTGAGCCGAAACTTGCAGAACTGGTGCGTCAGGTGTGTCAGGTAGACGGCATTGAGTGGGTAAGGCTCATGTACTGCTACGAAGACCGCATCACAGACGAGCTCATCGAAGTTATGGCAACTGAAGCAAAGGTCTGCCACTACATCGACATTCCGATTCAGCACGCATCAGACAATGTGCTTGCAGGCATGAAGCGCCGCTCCACTGAAGAATCAATACGCAGAACCATCGAACGCCTGAAGGAAGCAATTCCGGACATTCACATCCGAACCACACTGATTGTGGGCTTCCCTGGCGAAACCGAAGAAGACTTCGATACTCTGGTTGACTTTGTGGAAGAAATGCGCTTTGCAAGACTTGGCGTATTCGCCTATTCCCAGGAAGAAAACACAGTGGCAGGGGAAAGAGAAGATCAGATTGACGAGGAAATCAAGGCAGAAAGAGTTGACGCAATTATGCGCCGCCAGCTTGATATTTCCTTTGAATACAACAAAGAAAAGGTGGGTCAGGTGCTCCAGGTTCTTGTGGAAGACCGTGATGAAGACGGCAGCTATGTGGGAAGAACAGAATATGATGCACCTGAAATTGACAATTCCGTGCTTTTCACCTCAGACCGTGAGCTGAAGGCAGGGGATATGGTAAGAGTTGAGATTATTGACGCATTTGACTATGACTTAGTAGGCAGGGAGGTTTAGATCATGAATTTACCTAACAAACTGACAATCGGAAGAGTTATCGCAGTACCGTTTTTCATTGCGGCGTATATGCTTGAATATTACGTGATTGCATGCATTATCTTTATTGCAGCATCATTTACAGACTATCTGGATGGTCATCTGGCGCGCAAACACAATCTTGTGTCCAACTTCGGAAAGATTATGGACCCTCTGGCAGACAAAGTTCTTGTTTACGCAGCATTTGTGCTTATGATTCCTGACCTGGTACCTGCGTGGATGTTCATCATTATTCTTGCAAGAGAGTTTACAGTTTCCGGCATGAGAACTGTTGCAGCGTCAGAAGGTATCGTAGTTGCAGCCGGCATGAGCGGCAAAATCAAAACTGTTCTTCAGATGATTGCAGTTCCGCTTCTTATTATTGCTCCTGCATTTCCTGAATTTGCACCGCTGTGGTGGGGTGCGCAGATTTTCCTCTGGGCATCACTTGTGATGACAGTGTACTCAGGTGTTGAGTATGTGATGCAGAATAAATCTGTATTTTCCATGAAATAAAAACGCTTAAGCAATTTTTCACTAGTCCTCGTCACAGGAAAATGCAAAGCACACAGTTCTATTCACAGAGACTTCAGCAAACTCGCCTTGTATAGTTTACATTGCTCAGACAGTGCTGAAGTCTTAGCTGTTCATATTCACTGTTTAGCTTGCTTTTTCAGACTGCTCCTGCGGAATCGTTCGAAATTACTTAAGCTTCTAAGGAAAATAATTATGATAGAAAATTTAATCAAGGACGTTTATAAAACAATAGAGACATATTATAAAAGTAATCATTCTTCTGATGACGATTACAATATTTTTAATGTTCTTGGAATTGCTGAAAAAGAAGTTATAATGTGCCGCATGCTGACTGATTTACTTAATCCAAAAGGATTACATGGAAGAGGTCCTCTTTTTCTTAAAAATTTTTTTGAAGAAGTCCTTGAATTAGATGTGTCTGATTATAATCTTGAAAAAGCAATTGTGGAGAAAGAACATGTGATTCCGGAATCAACAAGAAGGATAGATATTACTATTGAAATTGAAAATTTGTTCATTCCTATTGAAGTCAAGATTGATGCCGGTGAACAGCCACATCAATGTTTTGACTACTATCAATATGCAAAGAATGTAAAAGGAATTGCAGAACCTGTAGTATATTATCTGACGAAATATGGCAATGTGCCTTCAGAAAAGAGCACAAGTCGCGGTAATAAGAAACTTAATGTCGAAAAGGATATTAGAACTTTATCTTTTAAAAATGATATTACCAGATGGTTACAGTTGTGTATAGATTCAGAACAATCAGGTATAGTGAAAGCTATACTGGAACAATACATGAATGCAATTAAGGAAATAACAGGTACGTTGAATATGGAATTGACTGAAAATATTAAAAAGCAAATTCTTGTTGATTCTAATAGTTTTAAAGCTGCTGTAAATATTGAAAAAACAATGATTGCAGCAAAAATAGAACTGACAGAGAAAGTATTTGAAGAATTTGAAATCCAGATGGATTCATTGATTGAAAAGAAAGATTATATGTTTACTAAGGATAAATCCTGGTATTATTATAAAGACTGTATTTCAGACTACTATTCTAAGGAAAAGTCAACATGGCCTGGGATTACATATATTCTTGATGACACAAAAATAAACAGTGGCAAAAAAATAATCTTCCGTTTTGAAATGGACGATATATTATATGGTGGTTTTTGGCTTTGCAAAGTTAATAAGTTTTCCACTGTGGTGGAAGAAGTATATCCATTAACAAAAAATGATAAAAACAATATCCAAGATTTTCTCAATATAGAAAACTTTTTTGATGCACATACTTTCTGTTCAATAAATCTTCCAGAGTCAGAAATTAATGAGGAAGACTATTCTGACGACAATCCTGACTTCCGTGAAATGAATGATGCGGCAATAAACTTGGTTGATGAAGAATATAGAAAAGAATTTGTAAGAAAAACAATTAATGTAATACAGGAAAAACTATTTTCTTTAATAATATAACTAAAGACAAAAATCAAGGAGGCTCTTATGAAAACTGCCATTCTCACTGTCGGCACAGAGATTCTGTTCGGACAGATTGTAAATACCAACGCAGCGTGGATTTCCCAGCAGCTGCAGAATATGGGCTATGATGTGATGTATCATTATTCTGTAGGGGACAATCCGGGAAGGCTGAAGGAACTGATTCATTTTGCTTTCCATGACTGCGACCTGATTCTGACAACAGGCGGTCTGGGACCTACTCAGGATGACCTTACCAAAGAAGTGATTGCAGAAGCAATGGGCGACACAATCGTTGAGAACAAAGAGTGCATGGAAGTTCTTATGAGCCATTTTGAGAAACATGGTTATAAGTTTACGCCTAATAATCTGAAACAGGCATACATGCCGTCAAGGGCCACTGTTCTGCCAAATGATGCAGGAAGTGCGCCTGGTTTTGCGATGGAAAAGGACGGCAAAATGATTATCGCCATGCCGGGACCTCCGCGCGAAATGACAAGAATGTTCGAAAAGCAGGTAAAACCGCTCCTTGAAGCAAAGCAGGACAGCGTGATTTATTACCGTCTGATCAGAACATTCGGTCTGGGTGAATCCATGATGGAAACGGAGCTTCTGCCGCTTATTGACGGACAGACCGACCCGACTATTGCAACATACGCAAAAGAAGGTGAATGCAGTCTCCGCGTGGCTTCCAAGCGTCCGACCAGAGAAGAGGCTATGGCAGCCGTTGATGAAATGACCGATAAAGTCACAGAAATCATCGGAAAGTACATTTACAGTTATGATGACGAAGACCTGATAAACGTAGTCGCAAAACTTCTTCTGGAAAAGAACATCACCATTTCCAGTGCTGAATCCTGCACAGGAGGAAAATTTGCTGCTGCACTCTGCGAAATCCCGGGGATTTCTGCAGTTTTTGAGCGCGGAATCGTCACATACAGCAATCGTGCAAAGATGGAGGAACTGGGCGTAAAGGAGGAAACTCTTACAGCTTATGGTGCTGTAAGCCCTGAGACTGCCGAAGAAATGGTCCGTGGCCTTGCAGCAAAAACCGGCTCTGACCTTTGCATTTCTGTTACAGGAATTGCAGGCCCTGGAGGCGGCAGTGAGGCAAAGCCGGTCGGTCTTGCATACATCGGCCTTTCATATAAAGGTGATGTTAAGGTTGTAAAACACATGAGAGCATCAAGCGGCGGACGCAAGTGGACTCAGAACTCAGTGCTTCTTTCAATGCTGTATCAGGTGTATGAACTTATAAAATAAAAATATGCCCGCAGGAACTTTACCGGCGGGTATTTTTACAGGAGCAAAAATGAGCAGAATAATTGATGAAATTCAAGTAAGATTATTTGAACTGCAGGATCTGAAATACAGGGATTTTAACGCATCATTGATACCGGCGGTGGACAAGGACACAGTGATTGGTGTCCGCACGCCTGCTCTTCGGAAAATGGCCAAAGAATTGGCGCAAAACCCTGAAATCATAGAGTTTCTGACCGCACTTCCGCATCAATACTACGAAGAAAACAATCTGCATGGCATGATAATTGAACAGGAAAAGGACTTCGGACGCTGCATCAGTGAAGTGGAAAAATTCCTGCCGTATATTGATAACTGGGCGACCTGTGACCTTATTTCACCAAAGGTTTTCCGAAAACATACAGAAGAATTGATGCCGCATATCAGACGCTGGATGGAGTCATCACATACATATACATGCCGTTTTGGTATAAAAATGCTGATGACATATTTTCTTGATAATAATTTCAGATCTGAGTATGCGGAGTGGGTAGCTGCAGTAAAATCAGAAGAATATTATGTAAACATGATGCGTGCATGGTATTTTGCAACTGCCCTGGCTAAGCAATATGACAGGATTATTCTTTTTATTGAAGAAAAAAGTCTTGATAAATGGACTCACAACAAATCAATTCAGAAATCGGTTGAAAGTTACCGCATAACACCTGAGCAGAAAAAATATCTCCGCACATTAAAAGTGAAATAAAGGACTATTGACTTCCGTAAATATTTGTAGTAAGATATTTACAGAAATTACCATAAAAATTGTTAAAAAACCCCTTGACCAGACGAACAAAATAGTATAAAATGAGAACATAAAGAACAAATGTTCATCACAAGGATAAGTTGGAGGACAATATGAGCGTTAATCAGACAGAGAAGGATAAGGCTTTAGAGGCCGCAATGGCCCAGATACAGAAACAGTTCGGTAAGGGAGCTATTATGAAGTTAGGCGACGATACTCACATGAATATCGATGCAATTTCAACAGGCTCTATCAGTTTGGATATAGCAACAGGTATCGGCGGTGTTCCTAAGGGAAGAATCGTTGAAATCTTCGGACCTGAATCTTCAGGTAAGACAACAATTGCTTTACATATTGTAGCAGAAACTCAGAAAGCAGGCGGTAAGGCAGCATTTATAGATGCTGAACATGCACTTGACCCTGTATATGCCAAGAATCTTGGCGTGCAGGTGGGTGAACTTCTTGTTTCACAGCCTGATACAGGTGAACAGGCGCTGGAAATCTGCGATATGCTTGCTCGAAGCGGTGCCCTTGATGTAATTGTTATAGACTCTGTAGCTGCCCTTGTTCCAAAAGCTGAAATTCAGGGTGAAATGGGTGATTCCCATGTAGGTCTTCAGGCAAGACTCATGTCACAGGCTCTCCGTAAAATCACAGGTACAGTAAATAAATCAAACACATGTGTAATTTTCATTAACCAGCTCCGTGAAAAAGTTGGTATTATGTTCGGAAACCCTGAAGTTACTACAGGTGGCCGTGCACTTAAGTTCTACTCATCCATGAGAATGGACGTCAGAAGAATTGAAAGTCTTAAAGTAGGCGACAGTGTTGTAGGTAACAGAACAAGAGTTAAAATCGTCAAAAATAAGGTGGCGCCTCCGTTCAAACAGGCTGAGTTTGATATCATGTACGGTGAAGGTATTTCCAAAGCCGGTGACATTCTTGACTCTGCTGTAGAGGCTAAAATTGTGCAGAAGGCTGGCTCCTGGTACAGTTTTGAAGGTGAAAGAATCGGACAGGGCCGTGAAAATGTCAAAGTTTATCTTAAGGAACATCCTGAAGTAATGGATAAGATTGAAGGAATGCTTCTTGATCAGATAAAAAAGGATGATGATTTTACACCTGAACCAGACATTCCAGAAGAAGATATCTCTGAAATCATGGATTTATTCGTTGATGATGACGGAGTAGTTATTGAATAAATAATTACTTTGTGATAGAATTGAATAACAAAAATTAATAAAACAGGACCTGTATTTTACTGTGCAGGTCCTTGAAATTTTGTCTGAAAAAAAATTTTAAAAAACCCTTGACATCAAGTGATTTCAATGGTAATATAAATGAGTTGAGCCGCGCAGAATAGGTTTTTTTGAAGTGCAATCGTGCCACCTACAATGGCGAGACTGGATAGAGGAGGATAAAAAATAATGTACGCAGTAATCGAAACTGGTGGAAAACAGTACAGAGTACAGGAAGGCGACGTAATCACAGTTGAAAAATTAAACGTAGAAGCTGGTGAAACAGTTGCATTCGATAAGGTACTCGTTTTAGGCGAAGGTAAGAAGATCAAGGTTGGTGCTCCTTACACAGGTGACGTTGTAACAGGCAGCGTTGTAGAAACCGGAAAGGGCCAGAAGGTAATTATCTTCAAGTATAAGGCTAAGAAGGACTACAGAAAGAAACAGGGTCACAGACAGCCATACACAATGGTTAAGATCGAATCCTTAACTGGAGCAGCTCCTAAAAAGGAAGCTCCAAAGGCTGAAGCTGTAGAAGCTGTAGTTGAAGAAGCAAAGCCTGCTAAGAAGGTTTCCGCTTCAATGAAGAAAGACGAACTGATTGCTTTTGCTAACGAAAACAATATCGCTATCGACGAAAAGGCTACTAAGGCTGTAATCATCGAAGCTATTGAAGCAGCATTAAAGTAATTGATCTTATATAGTTAGGAGGTACTTTTTATGGCAAGTAAAAAAGGTGTAGGTAGCTCTAAGAACGGTCGTGATTCCGAGTCCAAACGTCTTGGACTTAAGGCTGGTGACGGTCAGTTTGTAAGCGCTGGAAGCATTTTAGTTAGACAGAGAGGAACTAAGTTCCACCCAGGCAACAATGTAGGTATCGGCGGAGATGATACTTTATTTGCTATGATCGATGGAGCAGTTAAGTTCGAAAGAAAAGATAAGACTAGAAAACAGGTTAGTGTTTATCCAAAAGAAGCTTAATTAGTTTTTCATGCCCCTGTACGTAATTACAGGGGTTTTTTGTATCGTTTAAAGGAGGTTCTTAAAAATGTTTGTAGATAGAGCCAAAATTATAATCAAGTCCGGAAAGGGCGGAGATGGTGCCGTTACTTTCAGAAGAGAACCTTTCGTACCGCAGGGCGGTCCGGATGGTGGCGACGGTGGTGCAGGCGGAGATGTTATTTTCCAGGCTGACAGAAACCTTAGAACTCTCATGGACTTTAAGTATAAGAGAAAATATGAAGCTGAAGCCGGTCAGAATGGTATGAAAAAGAAACGTTTTGGCAAAGACGGTGAAGACCTTATTATAAAAGTTCCTATGGGAACTGTAATTCTTGACCAGGAAACAGGCACAATTATGAAAGACCTGGTTGAAGATGGTGAAAAATTCGTTGCTGCAAAAGGTGGAAAGGGCGGTAAGGGTAATGTTCATTTCAAGAATTCTGTACGTCAGGCTCCTAACTTTGCTGAAGCAGGCGGAGCTGCCAAGGAAAGAAGTGTAATTCTTGAACTGAAGCTTATTGCAGACGTTGGCCTTGTTGGTTTCCCTAATGTTGGTAAATCATCACTTCTGGCAATTTCCACAAGTGCACAGCCAAAGATTGCTAACTACCACTTCACAACAATTGATCCTAACCTTGGGGTAGTGCAGATTTACGATGAAAGCTTCGTAATGGCCGACATTGCGGGTATTATTGAAGGCGCCAGCGAAGGTCTTGGCATGGGTTTCAAATTCCTTAAACACATCGAAAGAACCAAGGTTCTCATTCATGTTGTAGATGTATCTGGCAGCGAAGGCCGTGACCCAATCGATGACTTTGAAAAAATCAACAAGGAACTTGAAGCGTATAGCCCAAGAATTCTCAAAAAACCAATGATTGTTGCAGCAAACAAGATTGACATGATTGAAGAAGATGATCCTAAGTATGTTGAATTCAAGGAATATGTTGAAGGTAAAGGATACAAAGTATTCCCGATGTCAGCACCTCTTGATCTTGGTGTACAGGAACTTCTTGCAGCAGCTCTTCAGGAACTCCGTCAGGTTGAAGCTAACCCTTCATTTGATGAAGAAGAAGTTGAATATTTCGACTTTGAGGCTGAAGAAAGAGACGAAGATTACAGAGATATTCATGTTGGCTATGACGAAGAAGAAGGTGTATTTACCATCGACGGCAAGCAGCTTACAAAAATCTTCAATTCCACAAACTTCAATGACATGGGTTCACTCAGATATCTCTATAAGTATATCGAAAAGAATGGTGCCATTGAGCAGCTCAAAGAAATGGGCCTTGAAGAAGGAGACATTATCAGAATTCACGGTTATGATCTTGAATTCTACGATGAATATTAATCCGGGGATATATTATGAACGAAGTTATTAAAACTATATCCGAACATGCTTCTGTAAGAAAATTTACTGATCAGCCAATCAGTGAAGAACAGACCAGAATGATAGTTGAATGTGCACAGATGGCCTCTACTTCAAGCCATTTTCAGGCATATTCAATTATTGAAGTCCGCGATACTGCCAGGAGAGAAGTTCTAAAAGAATGCTCCGGAGGACAGAAATGGACAGTTACAGCTCCTCTGGTACTGCTTTTCTGCGCGGATCTGCACAGAGGCAGCAGGTATTTTGATAATATTGATAAAGATGTTTTTTCTAACACTGAATTTTATACTGTAGGTGTCATTGATGCTGCACTTGCTGCGCAGAACGCGTTCATTGCTGCAGAAAGCATGGGGCTGGGAGGTGTAATTGTAGGTGGAATACGCAATGACGTGCAGAAACTTATTGATACTTTCAATCTTCCTGAACTTGTAGCTCCACTGTTTGCCCTTTGTCTGGGGTATCCAGATGACAAACCTGGTGTTAAACCAAGACTGCCAAGGGAAGCAGTTCATAAAATCGACAGTTATACTGAACATGACGATGATGAATTACTCAGAAATTACAATGATGAAGTAAAAGAATACTACACTCAGCGTACTAAAGGAAAGTGTACAGATACCTGGGGAGAACATTGCGGTCAGATGATGATGGCCAAAACCAGGGATGAAGTAGGATATGTTCTGAGAAAAAATGGTTTTCTGAAAAAGTAAAAAAGGTAAACAAATTTCAGCCGGACTGGTTCCGGCTGTTTTTTTTGAATTAAAAACTCTTCCGGTTCATAAGTTATCAATACAGGAGGGGTTAATATGAATTTGAGAGAACGATTTGTAATACAGACTGTAATCAGCCTGATGATTTTTGCGGGTGTTAAAAGTATTTCAATGATTGATATTGATAAAATAAATGAAGCGGAAGATTTTTTATGCAGTCGGTTTGAAAAGCACTATACGCCTGAAGACATAGAAGAAACTGTTTCTGGTATTTTTGATGAAATCAATGAAGTACATAAATCTGTTACAGCGGCAGTTATAGAAGCAAACACTGAAGGAGAATCTGAAATAGTTCTCGGAAAAAAAGATGCAGAAGGAATTCAGATTGTTTACGCTGCTACGGGAGGCGATGTTATCAATGCAGGCATCAATGATAAAAAAGAATTATTTGTGGAGATATCAGGTGATGATTATATTTATACTTACTGTAATATGTCTCAGATTTCAGTTGCTACAGGGGAAAGAGTGCGAAAAGGAGACATTATAGGAACCTTTGATAATAACGATGATAATGAGTTTTTCTTTGAAAAAAGGGAAGTTATGTGATATAATATTACGGTAAAATTTTCAGCAGAAAGGGATGGATTACATAATGACAGCAAAACGTATATCAGAAGACGAAGTAAAACAGCTGTATAATCAGTTTGAAACACCGGCCCATGTAATCCGCCATTGCAGAGCCGTAGCCAATGCGGCATTAAAAGTGTCCGCTGAACTGAATAAACACGGTCACAGCTTCGATCTGGACCTCATATGGGGCAGCGGACTGGCACATGATATTGCCAGAACCAGTGAAGATCACGGTGGAGTCGGAGCAGATGCTCTTGATAAACTTGGATACCATGATGAAGCTGATATAGTAAGAGTTCATATGTTTTATGCAATTGAAACAATAGATAATCTTACTGAAAAAGATATGGTGTGCCTGGGAGACAAGCTTATAAAAGAAGATAAGTATGTTGGTCTGGAGCCGCGTATGCAATATCTGCTGGAAAGAATTCCTGATGATCCTGAACGTGAAAAACGTATAAGGGAGCGATGGGCTGAACTGGCCATTCTTCAGGAAAATATTGAAAAAATCATCGGCTGCACTTTGGACAGCCTTTTTACAGACGAGGAGAAATATTGATGGATATTAAAAATAAACTGGATCATTTACTCAAAAGAGTTGAAAAACCGGGCAGATACATCGGTGGGGAAGTACATTCTGTTGTGAAGGACCCGGCTGCAGTTGATGCGAATTTTGCTTTTGCTTTCCCCGACATGTACGAAATCGGAATGTCTTATCTGGGACTGCAGATTCTTTATCATCAGCTCAATAAAAGAGAAAACATATATTGCCAGAGAGTTTTTGCACCGGCTGTGGATATGGAAAACCTGCTAAGAGAAGAAAACATTCCGCTGATGACACTGGAAAGCAAGACTCCGCTTAAAGACTGCGATTTCCTTGGTTTTACTCTCCAGTATGAAATGTCATACACTACTGTGCTCAATATGATTGACCTGGCACAGATTCCGCTTTATGCGAAGGACAGAGGAGAAGAATACCCACTTATCTGTGCGGGAGGTCCTTGTGCATATAATCCAGAGCCGCTGGCTGATTTTGTGGACTTTTTCGTAATAGGTGACGGGGAAGAAGCACTTCCTGCAGTGGTTGAAAAGTACATTGAATGTAAAAAAGCAGGTATGAACCGTGAGGAATTCCTCCGCGAAGCCTGCAAAATGGAAGGTATTTACGTTCCGAAGTTTTACGAAGTGGAATATAAAGAAGATGGAACAATAAATAAATTATGTAAACTTTATGATGGTGCACCTGATACTGTTCAGCGTGCAATGATCAGTGAAATCGAAAGCGTTGATTTCCCTGTAAAGCCAATTATTCCAATGGTTGAAGCAGTTCATGACCGTTCAATTGTGGAAACTTTCAGAGGCTGCACCAGAGGCTGCAGATTCTGTCAGGCCGGTATGATTTACAGACCTGTAAGAGAAAGAAGCAAGGACAGAATTCTTGATCTCTGTCGTCAGAGCCTTGAAAATACAGGCAATGACGAGCTTTCGCTGCTTTCTTTGTCAACGAGTGACCATTCCGAGTTTGAAAGCTTTGCAATGGAACTTATTGACTATACCAAGAGTGAAAACGTTTCACTTTCTCTGCCATCACTGAGAATTGACAAGTTTGCTTTTGAAGTTCTGAACAAGATTCAGGAGTTCAAGAAGTCCGGTCTTACTTATGCTCCGGAAGCAGGCACACAGCGACTCAGAGACGTTATCAATAAAGGTGTTACTGAAGAAGATATTCTTACATCAATCGAACAGGCTCTGGAACTGGGATGGCTTCATATCAAACTTTACTTCATGATTGGCCTTCCTACAGAAACATATGAGGATCTGGACGGGATTGCTGATCTGGCACGCAAGATTATGGATATTAATTATAAGGTTAACGGTAAAGCAGGCGGCAGATTCAGACTGACTGTGAGTGTTTCCAATTTTGTGCCAAAGGCTGATACACCTTTCCAGTGGGCAGCACAGAATACTGCTGAAGAATTTGCAGAAAAGCACAATTACCTTATACAGAAACTTAAAATCAAAGGTGTTACATTTAATTACCACGACAATACAACCAGTGCCTATGAAGCTGTATTTGCAAGGGGTGACAGACGCACCGGCAGACTTCTTTATGAAGCACATAAGGCGGGCTGCAAGTTTGACGGATGGAGTGAACACTTCAGACCTGATGCATGGGAAAAAGCTTTTGAAGCAAGTGGTATCGACAGAAATTTCTATACTACAAGAGAGCGCGGCTACGAAGAAATTCTTCCATGGGACATCATCGACTGCAGTGTTTCAAAGAAATTCCTGAAAAATGAAGCAGAAAAAGCTCTGGCAGAGCAGACTACACAGGACTGCAGACTTGGCTGCGTAGGCTGTGGTATCAACAGACGTGTAAAGTGCCAGATGGACGGTATTCTCGGAGGTAAAAATGAATAACAGATATGTAATAAAGTTTTCCAAGGACGGATATGTAAAATATACATCTCACCTTGACATGATGAGAGTTTTCAGACGTGCTTTCAAGAAGACGGGTCTGGCTCTCAGATATTCCCAGGGGTTCAATCCGCACCCTAAAATGGGTTTTGCACAGCCCCTTTCACTGGGATATGCCAGCAGATGCGAACTAATTGAGTTTGAAACTCAGGAAACTCACAGTACTGAAGACATTATGAAAAAAATGATGGCTGAAATGCCTGCGGGAATCAAGCTTCTTTCATGTCACGAACTTGGAGATGAGGTGAAATCACTTGCCGCTGATGCAGACAGCGCAGAATATAAAATCTGGATTCCGTCTGAAATGACTGATGAGGAACTGAAGGCAGCTCTTGAAAAGTATCTGGCGCAGGAAGAAATAATCACACTTAAACGCCAGAAAAAAACTAAAAAAATGGCGCCGGTAAATATTAAAAATATGCTCAGACACCTTGAAATCAGCAAGGTTGGCGAGTTTGCAATGATAAAGGCACATCTGGACTGCGGAAGTCAGTCCAACTGCAGTCCGGAACTTGTAATCGCAAGTTTCTGTGAAAGTGCAGGAATAGAAACTCCAAGATATGAAATGGAAGTTGAAAGACTCGACCTGCATTTTGTAAATAATTTACATTTTTAATATTGACAAACCCCTGGAAGATAATGTAAAATATTGTCAGAAAAGGGGGCTTTTGTATGAAAAAAATCGAATTGAAGTCTCTGAAGAATTTTGATGATTTAAAAAGACTTCTCAGAGATAATAAGGAATTGATTAAAACAGCAGCCCTGCCGTTAATAATAGGTGCTGCTGTTTTGTTTTTTTGGTTTTACGGAGCGGATGAAGGTGAGATAGAAGTTGAAAATGGAAATAATCCAGATTCAGATATACAGGTTGAAAGTGATGAGTATGGAGCGGCTTCAGAGTCAGTAATGTATGTGGACATAAGTGGTGAAGTTATTACACCTGGCGTGTATGAAGTATATGATGGAACAAGACTGTTTCAGGTAATTGAAATGGCCGGCGGACTTACTGAAAATGCGGATGTAAACAGCCTGAACCAGGCAGAAATTGTATATGACGGACAGAAGATTATTGTTTCGTCAGGCAGCGGAAGAGACACAGGATCAGGGGAGAATGCGGATTCATCAGATGCAGGAAACGGAGGAATCACAAATGGTAAAGTAAATCTGAATCTGGCTGATTCAGCTACTTTACAGACAATACCGGGAATTGGCCCGTCAAAAGCTGACCGTATAATTGAATACCGAAATAATAACGGTCGTTTCAGGACTGTTGAGGACATTATGAACATCACAGGAATAGGACAGAAAACCTTTGAAAGTATTAAATCATACATAACTGTATAAAATTTTCCAATCAGGTAAACAATAGTCACGAGGTGATGAAATGTTTATTGAACAGAAAAAGAAAAGAAATTACAGAACTTTTATATATTCAGCCATAATCATTGTTTTGTGTCTGCTGATCATTGTTATTGCATGGCCGGCAGACAGTGCTGCACAGGAGGAGAATCCACCGGCAGACAATACATTGCAGACCCAGCTTCAGAATGATTTTCCTGTAAATGGTCAGCCGGAAGACGATGATTCAGAAGAGGATTATTCGGAAGATATTGGTTCTTCAAATGAAAAAGAAGAAGAAGATAATACTGTAATTAGACCCGCGGCATCAGCATATTATTTAGTAAAGAGAGCAGACGGACAGATTAAAGTTTTTTTCATCGATGAGCTTGGAAATCAGATTGAACTGGAAGATACAGAAATTATATATGAAGTTCTGAGTATGGAGGACCAGAAACTTTTTGACGAAGGAATTACTGTAAAAAACCAGGAAGAACTGGCTGTACTGCTTCAGGATTTTGAAAGCTAGGTGGCAGTGTAATGAAGAAAAAAATTAAAAAGTCGCTGGTTTTATTTGCTACAGTCCTTGGAATTATCAGTGTTTTCGGCTTCGGTGCAGATTATGTCCACAATGCGCAGCAGGCAGTACAGGTTGTAAGTGAAAGGGCTCTTGTACCAGGAGGACAGTCTGTCGGAATTAAAATGAATGTAAAAGGCGTTCTGGTTGTAGGACTTGAAGAAATTGAAACTGATGACTCAGTAATAAGTCCGGGACTGATTGCTGGACTTCAGATTGGTGACATGATTCTTTCTGTAAACGGACAGCCTGTTTCTTATGCTGCTGATGTGGCGGGAATAATTAACGAATCAGAAAAAAACAGCGGGGACAGACCTGTTGAAATGAAGGTACTCAGAAAAGAAGACGAATTGACCGTCAGGGTATGTCCTGTAATAGAAAAGGAAAGCGGAGAATATAAAATCGGCATATGGGTTAAGGAAAAAATTGCAGGAATAGGAACCCTGACATTTTATGATCCGCAGACCAATTGTTTTGCATCCCTTGGGCATGGCATATATGAAAGCCAGACAGGAACTTTGCTGGAAGCAGGTGACGGACAGCTTCTGAGAACTGAAGTAAAATCAATTAAAGAAGGCCGCGCAGGTAATCCCGGCGAAATACGCGGAATATTTTATGGTGATGATGATCCTATAGGTAAAGTGGTAAAAAACTCAAAGTACGGAATATATTCAGAGGGTGAGAATTTTGAAGATTTTCAGCTGGCTCAGCCAATGGTAATGGCATGGCAGAATCAGATTGAAAAAGGTGATGCCTATATACTGACGACAATAGATGGTGACAAAGTCGAAAAATTTGACATCAGGATTACAGAAATCAACAGACAGACTGAACCGGACAGTAAAAGCATGGAAATAGAAGTTACGGACGAAAAACTCCTTGCAAGCTGCGGAGGAATAGTGCAGGGGATGAGTGGCAGCCCTATTATTCAGAATAACAGAATTGTGGGTGCGGTGACACATGTTTTTGTCAATAATCCGACAAAAGGTTACGGCATATTTGTCGAATGGATGATTGAAGAAGCAGAAAATATATGATTATGGTAAGCAAGGTAACAGGATGGAATATAATAATAGGATTTTGTTTTTTGCACTGTTGTAAAATGAACCTGCATTGAAATTTGCCTTATTTTGGCAGTTTGAGCATTAAAATATAGTAATTTATGGAACGAAAGCATAAACAGGAGGAAAACAAAGTGAAAAAAATAAAAATTGGGATTGTTGACGATAATATGGATTTCTGTGATGTTGTGTGTGAATATCTCCGGAGTCAGGAAAATATGGAAATTATGTTTGTTGCCAATGACGGACTTGCAGCAATTAAAGAAATGGAATCAGGAAAATGTCCGGATGTATTGATTCTTGACCTGATTATGCCTCATCTTGATGGTTTTGGAGTCCTTGAAGCGCTCAACAATATGGAACTTGCAGAGTACCCGAGAGTTATAATGACATCTGCAATCGGCCAGGACACAATAATTCAGAAGGCAATGGCGCTTGGAGCACAATATTATTTAGTAAAACCTGTGAACATGAATCTTCTGGTAAAAAGACTTAACCAGCTTGAAACTGGATCCGAAACAAGAATAAGACCTGTAACAATGCAGTCCAATCTTAAACGTGCGCTTGTTTTCAGAGATTCTTTACTTAACAATGACCTGGAAATTGACATAACTAATCTGATACACGAAATCGGCGTTCCTGCCCATATAAAGGGATATCAGTATCTCCGTGATGCGATTACACTGGTAGTGAGCAACATGGACCTTCTGAGTGCTGTTACCAAAGAATTATATCCGATGGTTGCTACTATAAACAACACAACGCCATCACGTGTTGAAAGAGCTATCAGACATGCTATTGAACTTGCATGGAACAGGGGCAAGATGGAAACACTGGAAGCCCTCTTCGGCTACACAGTCCAGCAGCAGAAGGGCAAACCGACCAATTCAGAGTTCATTGCAATTCTGGCTGACAAGCTCCGCCTGGAACGGAAGGTGGGGTAGTAAATGCTTGAAACAAGATGATTTATGTGATATAATATCTCCGTTAATCTGAAAAGAAAACAGGAGAAAAATATGGCAATCACACAGGAAATGATCGACAGAATCAATGAACTTTCCCGTAAAAAGAAGGCGGAAGGTCTCACTGAGGAGGAAGCTGCCGAACAGAAAGTTCTTTATAAAGAGTACATCGCTGCTTTCAGAGCTAATGTGAAGGCGCAGCTTGAAAATATCGAAGTTGTTGACAAAGAAGGCAATCATCTTGCCGGCAAAAAAGCTAATTAAATAATTGCAGAACAGACCCGAAGCTTTGACAAATTTTTCGGGTCTTTTGTATTATAATGAAGATGTTCATATTTTGTTGAATAAAGAGGGGAAAAAAGGGGTATAAATTATGAAACATCTTTTAAAGAAAGTTTTGGTTCTTGCAGTGGTAATTGCAATACTGAGTCTGATGACTTCCGGTTCAGATGTCAAGGGGCAGATGGCAGATCTGATCAGTGCAAGGATTGATGTTATGAATGGTTATTTCTGCGGGCATATTAATTACTATGATGCCCTTGAGCAGATAAGGCAGGTCGAAATGGGAAGACTGCTTGACGAGGATGTTCAGGCAATGCGGGATTATTTTCAGACAGACATTGAGCAGGTAAATAAGTATAAAATAAAGGATATTGAACTTACAAACGGTGACGAAAATCTTGTATGTGCAGTTGCAACCATAGCCTGGCAGGTGTCTGGTACTGAAGGAACAGAAGAAATCGAGGAAATTTATAGTGTAATAATGGAAAAAGATGAAAAAAATTATAAACTTGTGCAATTTTTTTGATATTTTCTGTTTAAATTCCTGGAAATTTTGGTATAATATTTAGGGTCAATTTTATACTGACTGAAGGAGTATAATAAAATGAGAAATGTATATTTAGATTATTCGGCAACAACACCAGTAAAAGAAGAAGTTTTACAGGAAATGATTCCTTATTTCACAGAGAAATTCGGAAATCCTTCCAGTTTATATGATAAAGGACTTGAGTCCAAAGAAGCTGTTGATAATGCTCGTGCACAGATCGGTGCTTTAATCAATGCTGACGCAAAGGAAATTTTCTTTACTGCAGGCGGAACTGAGGCTGACAACTGGGCAGTATTCGGTACTGTAGATAAATTAAAAGAAAAAGGAAATCATATTATTACAACTAAGGTTGAACATCATGCAATGCTTCATTCATGCCAGTTCCTTGAAAAACAGGGATATGAAGTTACTTATCTGGGCATTGGTCCTGACGGAAGAATAAATCTTGAAGAACTGGAAGCTGCAATCACCGACAAGACAATTCTTATCAGTGTAATGATGGTTAATAACGAAATCGGTACAGTGCAGCCAATCAAGGAAATTGGCAAGATTGCCAAGGCACACAAGATTCTTTTCCACACAGATGCTGTACAGGCTCTCGGAAATATTCCTATCGATGTAAAAGATCTTGGTGTGGATATGATGTCCATGTCTTCTCATAAAATTTATGGTCCTAAGGGCGAAGGCGCTCTTTATATCAGAAAGGGCCTGAGAATCTCCAACTACCTTCACGGTGGTGCTCAGGAAAACAGCCGCAGAGCAGGTACTGAAAACATGACAGGTATTGTTGGTTTCGGTAAAGCAGCTGAGCTTGCAAGAGTACATTTTGATGAACATGTTAAGCACTGCTCTGAATTAAGAGACTATCTGGTGGACAGAATTCTCACTGAAATTCCTGATACTATGGTAAACGGAACTATGGAAGCAAGACATCCTGGTAATGCTAATATCACTTTCAAGTACATTGAAGGCGAAAGCATCCTGCTCATGCTTAACTATGTTGGAATCAGTGTTTCAACAGGTTCAGCATGTTCTTCCAAATCTCTGGAACCTTCACATGTTCTCAGCGCACTGGGAGTTCCGGTAGAAATGATTCATGGCACAGTAAGATTTACAGTTGGTGACTTTACAACTAAAGAAGATATAGATTATGTGGTGGAAAATCTGAAAAATATCGTTGAAAAACTCAGAATGCTTTCACCGGTAAATGCACAGAAAGGTTGGTAATAAATATGGCATTATACAATGATACAGTAATGGAACATTTCATGAATCCACAGAATGTAGGTGAGCTTGAAAATCCTGATGGAACAGGTACTTATGGCAGCCCTGTGTGCGGCGATATGATGCAGATTCAGATTAAGGTTGAAGACGAAAAAATCGTTGATGCAAAATTCAAAACTTTTGGCTGCGGCAGCGCAATCGCTTCTTCCAGCATGGCAACTTCCATGATTATCGGCAAGACAATCGAAGAAGCTCTTGAACTTACAAACAAGGAAATCATTAAAGAACTTGGTGGTCTTCCTGCGGTAAAGGTTCACTGCTCTGTACTTGCTGACAAGGCAATCAAGAATGCAATCTATGACTATGCTATGAAGAACGGCAAAGTTTATGCTGCATTAGAAGGCTATGATCCTAATGAAGATGAAGATGAACATGATCACGATGTTCCTGAAGAAGAATAATTACTATGGAAAATACTAAACTTGACAAAAATAAAATATTGTTAGGTCTCAGCGGCGGGGTGGACAGCACTGCCGCTGCTTTGTTATTGAAAGAAAAAGGCTTTGAAGTTACCGGTTACTATTTCGATGTGCTGGGTACTAACGAGCAGGGTAAAAAAGATGCTCAGGCAGTAGCAGATCAGCTTGGAATTGAGCTTATCTGTGAGGATGTGTCAGCAGAATTCAGTGAAAAAGTAATAGGTAATTTCTGCAGTGAATATCTCCGGGGAAGAACACCTAATCCTTGTGTTGTATGCAATCCGTGGATAAAGTTCCGCAGGCTCATTGAAACAGCAGACAGACTTGGCATATATTATATCGCTACAGGACACTATTGCAGGATTTCATATGACGAAACAACAGGCGCATATTATGTTCGCAGAGCTGCCAACGAGCGAAAGGACCAGTCATATATGTTGTACCGTCTGGGACAGGACGTTCTGAGCCGCGTAATTTTCCCTCTGGGCGAGTTTGGCGACAAAGAGGAAATCAGGGATATTGCCCGTGAAAAAAGCCTTCAGAACGCCGAAAAAAAGGACAGTCAGGAAATCTGCTTTATTGATCCGACGGATAATTACGTTGAGTATATCAAACGTCTTGGTTTTGATACTGAACCCGGCAAATTCGTTGATAAAGAAGGAAAAGAGCTGGGGGAACACAAAGGAATCCTCAACTACACAATCGGTCAGCGCAAAGGCCTTGGAATTGCCATCGGCAAACCTGCTTTTGTCACAAAGATGGATATTGACACAAACCAGATTACAATCGGCGATAACGAAGACCTTTTCAGTCCGTATGTGTCTGCAGGAGGTGTATTTTTCACATATGGCACTGCAGCAGACTGGGATGGTAAACAAATACTTGCAAAAGTACGTTACGCAGCACAACCATCTGAAGCTGTATTGAATGTTGACGGAAAAAAAATTATGTTGACATTTAAGGAGCCTCAGCGTGCAGCAACACCTGGCCAGAGCCTCGTTATCTACAGTGATGACAGGGTAATCGGCGGTGGATTTATAGAATAGATGTATACAATATTCCTTTTCTGTTGTGATTGACATACAACCAATGCTGTTTTATACTTTAGTGTATTAAAATCAATACATGAAACGAATTGGGGGTGTTTCCATTGACATATGTAGAAGAAGTTATGGAAAGAGTAAAAAAATTCAATCCTGGTGAACCTGAATTTCATCAGGCGGTGCAGGAAGTTCTTGATTCAGTCGCACCTGCAGTTGAAGCACATGAGGAGGAATATCGTAAGGTTAAACTGCTTGAGAGACTTATTGAACCGGAAAGAAGCATATCTTTTCAGGTTCCATGGGTAGATGATAATGGAGATGTACAGATAAACCGAGGATACAGGATACAGTTCAGCAGTGCACTGGGTCCTTATAAAGGCGGACTGAGATTTCATCCGACTGTAAACAGAAGCATCATGAATTTCCTTGGATTTGAACAGATTTTCAAAAATGCTCTTACCGGACAGGCGATAGGCGGAGCCAAAGGTGGTTCCAATTTTGATCCAAAAGGTAAGTCTGAACGTGAAATAATTGCATTTTGTCATAGTTTTATGACAGAATTATTTAAATATATCGGTCCTAATGAGGATGTTCCGGCTGGTGATATTGGTGTCGGAGCGAGAGAAATAGGATATCTTTATGGCCAGTACAAGAGAATTACTAACCAGTTTGAAGGGGCACTTACAGGTAAAGGTCTTCTTTATGGGGGTTCACTGGTAAGAAAAGAAGCAACTGGTTATGGTCTTGTATATATCACTGAAGAAATGCTCAAGGCTCATGGAAAAACCATCGAAGGTGCGACAGTTGCTGTTTCCGGTTCAGGAAATGTTGCAACATACACTGTCGAAAAAGCACAGCAGATGGGAGCTAAAGTTGTTACTGTCAGCGATTCCAACGGATATATCTATGATCCTGACGGAATAAACCTGGATGTAGTTAAAGAAATCAAGGAGTTAAGACGCGGCCGCATAAGCGAATATATAAACGCTGTTCCGACTGCTCAATATGTACATGGTAAAAGTGTGTGGGAAGATGTAGTATGCGACATTGCACTTCCGTGTGCATCACAGAATGAACTGAAACTTGAATATGCTGAGGGACTTGTTGAGCGTGGCTGTTATGCTGTCTGCGAAGGTGCTAACATGCCAACAACAAGAGAAGCTACAGATTTTCTTCTTGAAAAGGGAATTTTATTTCTGCCTGGAAAAGCTTCAAATGCAGGCGGTGTTGCAGTGTCTGCACTTGAAATGTCTCAGAACAGTATGCGCAAACGCAGAAGTTTTGAGGATGTAGATAGTGAACTTCATGAAATAATGAAAGACATCTGGGAACAGGTCCGCAGTGCAGCTGCAGATTACGGACAACCTTGCAATTATGTTATGGGAGCAAACATTGCTGGCTTCAGAAAAGTTGTAAAGGCTATGAGAGAGCAGGGTTGGGTATAATATAGTTAATTAAAAAACAGAGGTTATATCCTCTGTTTTTTTCTTTCAAGGCTGTCAACACATACTGCACATGCTGCGTCACCGGTAATATTTACAGTTGTTCTTGCCATATCAAGGATTCGGTCAACACCTGCAATGAGGCCGATTCCTTCAAGAGGTAAACCTACGCTCTGGAGAACCATGGTAAGCATGATCACACCTGAACCGGGAACTCCTGCGGTACCGATAGAAGCAAGGGTTGCGGTAAGGATAATTACTATCTGCTGGCTGATTGTAAGGTCAATGCCAAAAATCTGTGCAATAAAAATTGCACATACACCCTGATAAATTGCAGTACCGTCCATATTGATTGTAGCACCGAGAGGAAGTACAAAACTTGAAACCTCTTTGTGAACACCAAGCTTTTCTGTACATTCCATGTTGAACGGAAGTGTTCCAACACTGCTGGCACTTGTAAAAGCAAAGAGCATAGCAGGGCTCATACTTTTGAAGAATTTCAGCGGGCTCATTCTGCCGATAAGTTTAACGCTTCCGGAATATACAATTACTGCATGAAGAATACTTGCAGCATAGGCAACAGCAATAAGTTTAAGGAGTGGAAGCAGCACATCAGGACCGTTTGCTGCAATTACAGGAACAATAAGTCCGAAAACGCCCACAGGAGACAATTTAATAATCATCCCCATGATTTTAATACATACTTCAGACATGCTGTCCACGAAATCAGCAACAGGTTTTCCTTTTTCACCTGATGTAATAATTCCGAATCCGAAGAAAAGAGAAATTACGATTACCTGAAGCATTGTTGATTCAAGCATAGGAGCAATTATATTTGAAGGGAAAATATTAACAAAAGTATCCATCAGCGAAGGCATCTGAGCACCTTCGTACTCTGTAAGATGAGAAGCATCAAGTACATAACCTTTGCCTACCTGAAGAATATTGGCACATATAAGCCCGAATGTTACTGCAAAAGCAGTTGTACACATGTAGAAAAGTATTGTTTTGCCGCCGATGGATCCCACTTTTTTAATATCCTGAAGGGAAATAATGCCCTGGGTAATAGAAAAGAGGACCAGTGGAACAACGACTGTTTTGATAAGATTAAGGAAAATTGTTCCCAGTGGTTTGATATACCCGTTTGCAATTTCCTGGTGTCCCTGCATTAAAAGACCGGCTATAATACCAAGAATCAGGGCGATGATAATCTGCATTGTAAGATTAATTTTTTTTTTATCTTTTATCATTATTTTTCTCCATAAAAATTTACATAGTATCCGAATCATTATATAATAATAACGGAGGAAATGCAATGTTTTATACTTACATGATAAGGTGTTCAGACAATTCAATATATACCGGAATCACAACAGACATGAAGCGGCGGTTCAGAGAACATGAGCAGCAAAAATCCGGAGTGTGTGCAAAATATACAATTACAAGGAAAGTAATCAGTACTGAGGCCGTCTGGCAGTCTGAAAGCCGTGAAACTGCTTCACGTCTGGAATATCACATAAAAAAATTAACCAAAAAGAAAAAAGAAAATCTGATTCTGGATAACATTTATTTTGAGAAATATTTCTCAGAAAAATTCAATATTAATGATTACATCAGAATTGATATAAATGGATGATTTTCATTGAATATATTTCTGAAGCCGGCAGATAATATATCATGAGGGGTGATATATATGAAAAAGGCTACAGGTGTGGCTATAGCAGCTGCTGCAACTCTTGGAACTGCAGCAATGATGGCATATTCGTCAATGAGACCTTCTGCAAAAAGAGAACTGAAGAATGAATTCAGGGATACTTTCCACCATATGGATGATGTTAAAGACAATCTTTGCAATGTTCGTCAGGACATGACGGAGATGGCCAAAACTTTAAGAGACCAGATGTAAAGAAAATCCGCGGACATAATTTTGTCTGCGGGTTTTTATTTCAGGGAAAATATGCTATAATATGATTTTAAATATAATTATTGAGAGGGTTAAAAAGATGGATTATAATTCAACGCAGAAAATGGGGATGCGTCTGCTCAGAAAAGGTAAAAAAGGAATGTTCAGGGTTGTTTTCAGCCGAGGTGGATTATTCCTGATTCTTTTGCTGATTCAGATTATTATACCGTTTTATATGTTATATGGACGGTTTTCCGAACTTACAGTATCATATTACTGGTTTACGGTAGTATTTTATGTTGGTGCAGTAATTTATCTGATAAATACCAATATGGATAATTCTGCTAAGATTACATGGCTTATACTTATTATGATAATTCCTGTTTTCGGAATAGGTATGCTTGTCTACACTAAACTTGATATCGGACACAGAGCAAGCAAGCGCAGAGTGGAATTTATTGCAGAGCTTACCAGAAACAGTATTACTCAGGATCAAAATATTATTGAAGAAATCAAAGAGATAAGCCCTGAAACTTATGCTATTTCAAATTACATAAAAAGAGACGGCTGCTATCCTGTATATACCAATACTGATATTAACTATTATCCTGATGGTTTAAGTAAATTCAGACAGCTTCTTACTGAACTGGAAAAAGCAGAGCATTTTATTTTTCTGGAGTATTTTATTATAGAAGAAGGAATTATGTGGGGGCAGGTTCTTGACATTCTTGCACGGAAGGCTGCAGAAGGTGTCGAAATACGACTCATGTATGACGGAACCTGCGAGTTTACTACACTACCTCACGATTATCCGAAACGACTTCAGAAGCTGGGAATACAATGTAAAATGTTCGCTCCGGCAACACCATTTATTTCAACCCATTATAACTACCGTGACCACAGAAAAATAGTTGTCATAGATGGTCATACTGCATTTACCGGGGGAATCAATCTGGCTGATGAATATATAAATCATGTTGAAAAACATGGACACTGGAAAGACACAGCCATTATGCTTAAAGGTGATGCAGTAAAAAGTTTTACGCTGATGTTCCTGCATCTGTGGAATATTGATGAAAAAACACTGAGTATTTCTAATTTTGAAAAGTATCTCAGATATCCGACCCTGGCACCTGATAATACAAGAGGATATGTAATTCCTTATGGTGACTGCCCGCTTGACGAAGAAAAATGTGGCGAAATGGTTTATATGGACATACTGAACAGGGCTGAAAGATATGTTCATATTATGACTCCATATCTTATTCTGGACGGAGAAATGGAAACTGCCCTGAAGTTCGCAGCAGAAAGAGGAGTGGATGTCACAATTATCATGCCGGGTATTCCAGACAAAAAAATGGCCAATGCCCTTGCCAAAACTCATTATAAGACTTTGATTGACTCAGGTGTTAAAATTTACGAATATACACCGGGGTTTGTCCACGCAAAAGTTTTTGTCAGTGATGATATAAAGGCAGTGGTGGGAACAATAAATCTTGATTACAGAAGTCTTTATCATCACTTTGAGTGTGCTGCCTATATGTACGACGCAGAATGTATTGACGATATTGAACTTGATTTTCAGAACACTCTGAAAAAATGCAGAAAAGTAACCCACGAAACAATCAGAAAAGAACGTCTGATTGTAAAATTCAGAGGCCAGCTGCTCAAAGCATTTGCACCACTTCTGTAATAATGTTTGCTGGTTTTTTTAGGTAAATAAATGGACTTTTTGCAATGCTTATGATAAAATAAATTGGTTGATTAGTTTATAATTTCAGGAGGAATTTTATATATGGAAAAATTAGGTTTAAACCAGATAAGACAGATGTTCAGAGACTTTTACGTAAGCAAGGAACACTACGCAGGTAAGAGTGCTTCTCTGATTCCGCAGAATGATAAGAGCCTTTTAATCATCAACTCAGGTATGGCTCCTTTAAAGAATTACTTTGCGGGAGTTGAAACTCCTCCTGCCAAGAGAATGACCACATGCCAGAAATGTATCAGAACAGGCGATATCGACAATGTTGGTATCACTTCAAGACACGGTACTTTTTTCGAAATGCTTGGTAACTTCTCATTCGGCGACTATTTCAAGGAACAGTCCCTCACATGGGGTCTTGAATTTATTACAGAATGGCTCAAAATGCCGTTTGACAAGGTTTGGGCAACAGTTTACCAGGACGATGATGAAGCAGTAGAAATCTGGAAGAAGCTTGGTATGCCTGAAGAAAGAATTGTAAGATTAGGCAAGGACGACAACTTCTGGGAAATCGGTCTTGGACCTTGCGGACCTTGCTCCGAAATTTACTTTGACAGAGGGGAAGAATATGGCTGCGGCAGCCCTGACTGCAAGCCAGGCTGCGACTGCGACAGATACCTTGAATTCTGGAACCACGTGTTCACACAGTTCTCCAAGGAAGAAGACGGTTCATATTCAAACCTTGCACATCCTAATATCGACACAGGTATGGGTCTTGAAAGAATGGCCTGCATCATGCAGGGCGTAGATTCCATCTTCGATATCGACACAATCAGACACATTCTCGATGGTGTAGTTGAAAAGTCCGGCGTTGAATATAAAGACGGACAGGCTCCTACAGACGTTTCCATCAGAATCATCACTGACCACTTAAGATCAGTAACTTTCATGATTGCTGACGGTATCATGCCATCCAACGAAGGAAGAGGATACGTGCTCAGAAGACTTCTCAGAAGAGCTGCAAGACACGGAAGAATTCTCGGCATCGAAGGTGCTTTCCTTGTGGAACTTTCCAACAGAGTTATCGAAGTTTCAGGAGAAGCATATCCTGAATTAGTTGAAAAGAAAGATTACATCCAGAAGATTATCGCAGTTGAAGAAGAAAAGTTTGCTGCAACAATCGGACAGGGTGAAGAAATCATTAAAGAATATGTGGAAGAATTAAAATCTTCCGGTAAGACTGTTCTCGACGGTGAAAAAGTGTTCAAATTATACGACACTTACGGATTCCCGCTTGAACTTACAGAAGAAATCCTTGCTGAAGCAGGCTTTACTGCAGACAAGGAAGGCTTCGCAGCTAACATGAAGAAGCAGAAGGAACTTGCAAGATCCAGCCGTAAGGTAGGGGAAGATGAAGCATGGAAGGATGCTGAATTCGAACTTGACGTTCCTAAGACTGAATTCGTAGGTTACGACAACCTTCAGATTACAGATGCCAAGGTTCTCGCACTTATCGGTGAAGGCGGCCTTGTTGAAACTGCTTCCGAAGGCGAAAAAGTTAAAGTTATCCTGGACAAGACACCATTCTATGCAGAAGGCGGCGGACAGGTTGATGATAACGGTTTTATGTCAACTGGTGATAATTCCATCAGAATTGAAAAGGTTGAAAAGAAAGACGGAATCTTCTACCATGCAGGTATAGTTATCAAAGGCGAAATCAAGGTCGGCGATGAAGTTATCGCTCATGTAGATGCAGCTAAGAGAAACTGCACAATGAGAAACCATACTGCAACTCACTTACTGCAGAAGGCTCTCCGTAAGGTTCTCGGTA
>JAFQHT010000140.1 GCA_017397825.1 Bacillota bacterium
CTCTTTTCAGGGTCGCTCATAGTTACTGCTGCCCGGAAAACACCCCGCAGATAAGCTTTTTTGCAGCACTTGGTTCTGATAATACCTGCATAAATACCGTCAGAAATATAGTTATTACCTTCCTTTATGAGAAGAATCCCGCACTCACGGAGAATCTGTTCAGAAAGGTTGTCCGCATCAATATTGATAATATATGAAAATTTGCTGTGATTTTTGCCCACGCCGTGACTTTCGCCTATTTCCAGCTTGGTTTCAATGCCAAAATAGTCCTGGATAAGTTTTTTATAGTGACGGGCTACAGCAGGATTTTCTGTAGTAATTCTGATTTTGAACTTACCGAAACCGGCAAGACCTATACTTCCGGCCACACGGATGAAGCCGGCAATCTCTGCCAGCATGCAGCACTTCTTTTCCGGTTCGATATGAGCAAGCTCGTTTTTTGTATCTGAAGCAAAAGACATTTTGTTTTCCTCCTTAATATATATTCAGTATACATTATGTACGCCAAAATGTGCAATCTTTTTTATCAAAAACCATTGACTTTACTTATTTACTTTGATAAAGTAGTAAAGTAATGTTTATGACAGGAGTTTTTACTATGCAGATTGACCCAAAAGTATTAAAAAAAGACGAAGAGATTGCCTATAAACTGCGCTCACTTTACCGCCGTTTCGGCTATTCACAGTACACCATGAGCAAGTTTGAGGAATATTCACTTTACGCTAAAAACAAGGATTTCCTCATCTCTGACGCAATCATCTCATTTACAGACACCCACGGACGCCTCATGGCTCTCAAGCCTGACGTGACCCTTTCCATTGTAAATAATTCCCAGGACGCTGCGGGCCATGTACAGAAAATGTACTATGACGAAAACGTCTACCGACTCCCTAAAGGCGCCCATTCTTTCAAGGAAATCAAGCAGACCGGACTTGAGTGTATCGGTGATATCACCTGCCTGGAAGTATGTGAAGTAATCATGCTTGCACTCCGCAGTCTGGAAAGTATTTCCGATGAATATATATTTGAAATTTCCCATGTTGGCCTGCTTGAAGCACTTCTGGACGAAGCTGCCCTTCCTCATAAGGCCGAAAAGCGGGTTCTCAGCTGCATCATCAGCAAGAACACAGGCGAACTGGAACAGATATTTGAAGAACTGAATCTCTGTGAAGAGAAAAAAGCCAGACTGGAAGTTTTCTTCCGTAACTTCCAGTCATTCGCAGAAGCCCTTGAAGCTTTCGGAAAGGTATGTACCGGCGAAGAATCCGCAAAGGCACTGTCCGAATTTGAAACTGTACTTAACTTTATATCTTCTACCAGTTTCGCAAAGCATACCAAGGTAAACTTTTCACTGACCAACAATATGAACTACTACAGCGGAATCGCTTTCCGCGGCTACATCAACGGAGTTCCTACCGGTATACTTTCCGGTGGTCAGTACGATAATCTGATGAGAAAAATGGGCCGCAAGGCCAGAGCAGTCGGCTTTGCTGTTTACCTGGACGCGCTTAAGCGTCTGGGCGGAGATGACAGAGAATACGATGTTGATATCATTCTCCTTGCCGGAGACGATATCGCAGTAGCAATACGAGCGGCGGAAACCCTTTCATTTGACAACACTTCCGTGCGCATCTGCAGCGAAATCCCGCAGGATATTACATACCGTCAGGTACTCAGCATCGCAGGAAAAGGAGCA
>JAFQHT010000141.1 GCA_017397825.1 Bacillota bacterium
AACAATTGCACGTTCGCCCATACCATAAATCAAAAGATCCGCCTTGGCATCAAGAAGTATAGAGCGGCGGACTTTGTCGCTCCAGTAATCGTAGTGACCGAGACGGCGCAGGCTGGCTTCAAGACCACCGATAATCACCGGCACATCCTTGTAAGCTTCTCTTGCGCGGTTTGAATACACCACAACTGCACGGTCAGGACGGTTTCCTGCCTTGCCGCCAGGCGCATATTCGTCAACCTTTCTTCTGTGCTTGAAAACAGAGTAGTTGTTGACCATGGAATCCACCACGCCGCTGTTTATAAGGAAGCCCAGACGCGGCTTCCCGAAACGTCGAAAATCCTCAGCCGATTTATAGTCCGGCTGAGGAAGAATCGCTACCTTATATCCATTTTTTTCAAGAAGTCTGCCGATAATGGCTGTTCCGAAAGAATGGTGGTCAACATAAGCATCCCCTGTGACAAGCACAAAGTCCACCTGTTCCCATCCGCGTTCTTTCATTTCTTCTTTAGTTACAGGTAAAAACATAAATTAATTCCCTTCTTTTAAATCTGGGGAAAGGCCGCCTAACGCTGGCCTTTGTCGTACGGAATACCTTCTGCCTTAGGCGCTCTGGATTTCTTGGAAGTAAGTGCCAGAACAATCAGTGAAATGATGTAAGGCATCATGTTGTACACACCACTAGGGAGGTCAAGAGCAACCATAAAGTCGAAACCGGTGTATACGTTTGACAGTGCACGGAATAAACCGAAAAGCAGTGCTGCAAGAGCAATTCTCTGAGGCTTCCACTGTCCGAAAATCATTACTGCCAGTGCCAGGAAACCAAAGCCTGCCACGCCGTATTCAAACTTCCATTCACTTACACCTGCTGTGATATAAACAATACCGCCAAGGCCACCGAGTGCACCTGAAATAAGCACGCCCGCCCAGCGCATCTTGTAAACATTGATGCCCACGGAATCAGCTGCCTGTGGATGTTCTCCGCATGCACACATTCTCAGACCGAACTTTGTCTTATAAAGAGTAACGTATGCTGCAACCAGTGCGATAATTGTCACAACCATAAACCAGTTAAACTCAAAAGGTCCTAGGTCAAACAGAAACGCCTTTTTAGGCTGGATATATTTCACAACTGAAGATACATTGTCAGGGTCTGCTGCAGTGTTGATTGCTTTAACAATTACTGTGGCTGCTGCTGTACCCAGAATGTTCAGTGCAGTACCAACGATTGTCTGGTCTCCTTTGAAGTTTATGCAGGCAACAGCAAGAAGCGCTGAATAAACAACACCAAATAAAATTGAAATGATAATAACTACAAGAACAATTACCAGTGCGGAAGTATCCGGAAAGCTTGTTGCAATCGTGCTCATAGTCAATGCACCGCCTAGAGCACCGATTACCATTATCCCTTCAAGACCCAGGTTGATAACACCGGAGTGTTCTGCGAAGCATCCTCCTAAAGCTACTAAAATAAGTACTGAGGCATATAAAAGTGTATATTCAATAAGTAATGTCATCTTTATTTGCCCCCTTCCTTATCAGTATTCTCAGCAGAAACCTGCTCAGCATTCTTACGTTTTTCTTTTTCTTCACTCTTTGCAATTCCCTTGTTCATAAGGTGCTTCATAAAGAGTACAAAACCGCAGAGGTAAATGATGATTGCAGAAATCAGGTCGGAAATCTGAGCACAATAGAAGGCTTTGTCCAGGTATGCTCCGCCCATTGTGATGTGCTGAATAAAGAATGATGAGAAAATACTTCCTATCGGATTCAGGCCGCCAAGAAAAGCTGCTGAAATTCCATTGAATCCCATTGCAGGCACGGAGGATGCGCTGCAGTTCCACTGTTCATATCCTGTCAGATAGAACATGGCTGCACCCAGACCAGCCAGTGCGCCGCCGATAACCAGTGTAACAATGATATTTCTCTTTTCTGCCATACCGCAGTATTTGGCAGCATTCTTATTATTACCGGTTGCTTTCAGTTCGTAACCGAATTTTGTCTTTTCAAGGATTACCCAGATGCCAATTGCAATAATGATTGAAAGAGGCACTGCTAAAGTTACATACTGGTTATTGCTGAAAAGCTTGTCCAATCCGATAGTTGGTATAATCGCATCAGGATTTACGCCAATAACTGCCATAGTGTACGGGCTTGTGGTTTCTTTTACAGAAGTAAGCAGAATATTTACTCCGTAAAGGGAAATCCAGTTAAGCATAATTCCGCTGATAACTTCATTTACATTGCAATATGCTTTCAAAATTCCACTCAAGCCTCCAAGTATTCCAGCGGCAACTGCTGCCAGAATCATACATACCCACCAAGGCATGTCCAGTGCAAGAGCACAATAAAGCGCAATACCTGCACCAAGACCATACTGACCTGCAGCACCTATATTGAACAGACCCACTTTGTAGCAGAACAGGATAGACAGTGAACACAGAAGCAGTGGTGCTGTTTTTACCAGCGTGCTTCCGAAATATTTAAGTGCAACTGTTCCGTTTTTGTAATTGAAAAAGTTTTTGACAAGGTCTGTAATGCCTTCCCATGCCCCATCTGCATTGATGAACACAAGCACAATAAAACCTATAATCAGTCCGCCGATAATACAGAGCAGAGATGATGCAATGGCCTGGAAAGCATTATTCTTGAGTAATGCACGCATTTTCAGGTTCATACTATTTTTCCTCCCTCTTTGCTCCGGCCATATAAAGACCTAATTCTTCAACGGTTGTTTTTTTAGGGTCGAGCTCACCGACAATTTCTCCTTCAAACATTACAAGGATTCGGTCGGAAAGGCTCATAACTTCATCAAGTTCCAGTGAAACAAGAAGAATTGCTCTGCCTGCATCACGCTGTTTTACAAGCTGATTATGGATGTTTTCGATTGCACCTACATCAAGACCTCTTGTAGGCTGTACAGCGACAAGCAGCTGCGGATCTTTGTCGATTTCACGGGCAATAATTGCTTTCTGCTGGTTACCGCCGGACATACTTCTCGCAGTAGTCACAGGTCCCTGACCGGAACGCACATCATATTCTTCAATAAGTCTTACTGCATATTCTCTGATATTCTTTCTGTTGAGGAAGCCTGCTTTGGAAACAAACTGAGGTTCAAAATATCTCTGAAGAATCATATTGTCTTCAAGGGTATAGTCCAGAACCAGACCGTGTTTATGACGGTCTTCAGGAATATGGCTCATATTCTTGTTTCTTTCTCTGATGCTCTTGTTTGTAATATCCTGGCCGCAGAGAGTAATTTTTCCGCTTACCACCGGTTCAAGTCCGGTAAGGCCATACACAAATTCTGTCTGACCGTTTCCGTCAATACCGGCAATACATACGATTTCACCTTCTCTTACCTGCAGGGAAACATTGCTTACAGCATTTTTCTTGTGGAGCTTGCTTGCTACAGTAAGTCCTTCAACATCAAGTACCACTTCACCAACTTCAGCATCTTCTTTCTGAACTACAAACTCAACATTTCTTCCTACCATCATTCTTGAAAGCTCTGATTTAGTAGTATTTTTTACATCAACAGTACCGATGTATTTTCCTTTGCGGAGAACACTGCAGCGGTCTGCTACTTCCATGATTTCATTGAGCTTATGTGAAATGAAAAGAATTGACTTTCCTTCTCCTGCCAGATTCTTCATTATCTGCATGAGCTCGGCAATTTCCTGAGGAGTAAGAACCGCAGTAGGCTCGTCAAAAATAAGAATTTCATTTTCTCTGTAAAGCATCTTGAGAATTTCTGTTCTCTGCTGCATACCAACACTGATGTCCTCAATAAGAGCGTCCGGGTCAACATAAAGGCCGTACTTTTCAGATAAATCCTTTACTTTCTGTCTGGCTTCTGTTTTTTTCAGGAAACCATATTTGTTCGGTTCTATTCCCAGAATGATATTGTCCAGAACGGAGAAACATTCTACCAGCTTAAAGTGCTGGTGAACCATACCGATACCAAGGCTGTTTGCATCGTTCGGGTCATTGATTTCAACTTTTTTCCCGTCTTTGCGGATTTCTCCTTCTTCAGGCTGATACAACCCGAAAAGTACGCTCATAAGCGTTGATTTGCCGGCACCGTTTTCTCCAAGCAGCGCATGAATCTCACCTTTTCTGAGCTGGAGAGTGATATCATCGTTTGCAATGATGCCCGGGAATTTCTTTGTTATGTGCAGCATTTCTATTGCGTATTGCTGATCCAAAGTGCTACCTCCCTCTACTACTGTATTTTTATATCTTGTACTATCTATATCAAAGTATTAATACCGTTGTTTTCATAATTAAAAATATAGGGATGCCAAATGACATCCCCATAAGTAACTTTTTAAAAATTAACCTACAATCTGTCCCTGTTCGTTTACTGTAGTGTTAGTTGTTGCAGGAAGTCCTGCGATGTTGTTGTCAACAACGATTTCACCAGCATTGATCTTCTTAACCATTGCTGCATAGTCATCAGCTGTGAAAGCACCATCAGCGAACTGAGTGGAAGGTGCAATCTGTACATAGTTGTCAGTTGGGTTGTCGGAGATAACGCCTAAGTTAGCGATCTTACCAACATAGTTTGCCCAGTTTCCGTTAAGAATGATGTCTTCTAATGCGTTGTAAGTTGAAGGATATAAGCCCTTCATAGCGGAAGTAACTGTGATGCCTTCGCCATAAGCAGCGTCAATTGTAGGAGCCTGGTCAACGTCAACACCGATAACCTTGCCGTCTACCTTAACAGCAGCTTCACAAGCGGAAGTGTAGATGGAACCACCAGCAGCGAATACAACTTCAGTACCGCCCTGATACCAAGTATCCATTACAGCTGTGATGTCAGCGTTACCGAAGAACTGTCCGCCGTAAACATAGTTAACTTCTACGTCCTTGCCCATTTCAGCAGCAGCAGCGTCGCAGCCCTGAACGAAACCGGAACCATAACGAACTACTGCAGGAACTGCCATACCGCCTAAGAAACCTAACTTTTCATAGCCGAGCTTAACTGCAGCATAACCAGCCATGTAACCAGCGATTTCTTCCTGGTAGATTACGCAGTATACGTTGGACATATCGAAGTAGTCTGCTAAATTCCAGTTAGCTGGGTTGTAGTCATACTGTTCTCCAGCCTTTGTAACAGCAGCTTCAAGGATGTCGCCTTCTGCCACGTCTAATGCGATGAACTTAACGTCAGGATAGTTAGGAGCAGCTTCAACGATTGTGCCACCGAATGCATAACCTGGCATTACGATTACGTTGTAGCCTTCGCCAACTGCCTGGTCAACCATAGCAACTCTGTCAGCAGTGTTGTCACCAGCAGGCTTGAAATAGTTGAACTT
>JAFQHT010000014.1 GCA_017397825.1 Bacillota bacterium
AGCCATGCGACCCTTGTGATCCATGTGACTCCTGCGACCCATGCAGTCCCGGTCCAGGCAGACCACAAAGACCGCCAAGACCACAGCCACGTAGATAGACACGCATAAAATCAGAAAAAAACAAGGCTTTCAGTGTAATTCTCACTGAAGGCCTTGCCTGTTTTTTGTGATTGTTAAAATATTAAAGCAGCATATCGTAGATTCCGGAGCAGCGGAGCTCTGATGCTTTCATAAATTCTTCAACTTTTTCTCCATCTTCTGCAGGAACTGACCAGCAGATTCCGCATCCGGCAGAAATCGCACGTGGAACAGGAATCAGTCTGCCAGGAATGTCATTGTTTTTACAAGCCCTTTCAAAAGCAATGGCATCTGTGGTGGAGTTGAAGGTAAATACCTTTTTAAATGTTTTTTCCAGCATATTATCTTGTTATGGCTTAATTACCTTTGTTGCATTTGCAATAGTTTCAACGATTGTGTACATGTTTGTAACAGAGCCTACTGCAAGCTTTTCCTTAAGGTTGTAGTAATCAAGACACGTACCACAAGTGAGGATTTCAACACCCTGAGCTTCAAGGTTCTTAAGGTCTTCAAGAGAAGCAGAACCTTCCACAGGAAGAGTTGCACCTCCGTTGTAGAAAATAACTGTCTTAGTGAGCTTTTCAATCTGTGAAACAGCGTAGATGAAACCTTTGATAAGAACTTTACCAAGCTCATCATTGCCTTCGCCCATTCTGTCAGAGCTTACAACAACTACTGTATTTTCTCTTGCATCGCCTGCACATTCACATTCTTCGCAAGCTGCTTCAGCAAGAGGACCTGTAACTGTGATAGTTACAACAAAGTGCTTTTCTTCAATCTTTTCGCTCTTAGCTTCAAGGCCTTTGCTGGAAGCAAGACGAAGAAGATTCTGAACTGCAACTTCATTATCAACATGAGTTTCAACAGTGCCTGCTTCAGTCACTGCGTTGAGTTCTTTAGTAGTCATTACAACTGGAATAGGACAGTTCTGTCCTACTGCATTTACAACAATATTAGCCATTATTTAACCTCCTGAGTTTTATGTTTATCATTATATATTTTCTTTGCTAAAGATACAAGTATGAATAAAGCGGAAATAATGAGGATTGCTGTAACTGCAATCTTCACGCCGCCTGTGAGCATGCCACCTACATAGGAATAAACAATTGTAGCCGGAAGCTGACCGATACCTGTCGCAATAAAAAACGGAACAAATCCCATTGCAGTGAGCCCCGCCGCATAACTTACAAAGTCAAATGATACAAACGGAAGAAGTCTGCAGATGAGAATAGTATGTCTGCCATATCTTTCAAAATATTCGTCAATACTCTCCATTGCAAACTTTGAAGTTAGCTTTTCGACCACATCTCTGCCTGCAATTCTCGCAATATAGAAACATACAACTGCACCCACCATAGCACTTGACCATGAAAGAATTGCACCCTGCCACCAGCCGAAAATAGCTGCATTGGAGAATGTGATCAGGAACGCCGGAAGTGGAGCCGCAATTGCAGTAAACACCATGAGAAAGAAAGAAACCGCAACAGCATAAATACCGTATGAACGGATAAATGCAGCCACACCTTCCACACCGCCAGTGCTGAATAATACAACGATTTCATTAATCCATGCCCTGAACGGCTCTACTAAAAAATATGCACCAAGACAAACCGCCACGATTGTCAGTAAAATAATTTTTGATAATTTGTCTTTTAAATTCATGTAAAAAATCTCCTGTAAGTATAATTATAGGTTTTAGAAGAGAGAAAGTACAATTTTTCTTTTCAATGAACAATTTCCGTTCTATATAGTTTATCAATTATCCAAGAAAATTCCTGTCGATATTATCAAGAAAGTCATCCTGAATATATGCCATGATTTTCCTGAAAGTAAAATCATTTTTTATTGCCCTGTCAGGCTCGCTGTATTCTACCCATGCCATTGCACACCATGTGATTCCACGGAGACAGTTAAGCCTGATAAATGTATTTACCCTTTCTTCCATACCTGCTGTATCATACCGCCCGTCAACAGCCCGGATATATTCCCGGACAAACTCCCTGCGCTGGGCTCTGGTAAGAATCACATCGGTCTTCCAGAAAGTAGTTGTAGGCGTCAGGAAATGTCCCAGATCCTGTGCCGGATCAGCGTACAGAGGCTTTTCCCAGTCCACAAGATAGTTCTTCTGAACAGTACCATTGATAAGGAAATTGCCTGAATTAAGTTCTGTATTGATGCAGCAGCGCCGTCCTGTATAAGGATTAGTATCCGCAAGAATGCGGCGGCCTTTTTTTATCATTTCTTCTATTTTTTTCTTTGTGTGCGCCTGTCCCAGAGGTGACTGATAAAACTTTTCAATCATCTGGTCACATTCATCCAGAATGGCTTCACCTGCTTCAGCCGGCATTATAAGGCCACAGTCCGGCTTGAGTTCAACCGCATGGATATCTGCCAGAATCGGTGCTGCCAGATTCAGTTCAGTATTGTAGTCCAGGGCTTTTCCCGGCAGAAACTCCATAACCATTATTCCGTAGTCGGTTTTTTCTCTGCTTCCGTCCACAAAATAAGCTTTTGGTGTTCTTCCGCAGTCTTCCAGAAGCTTAAGTGCACCATACTCGTAGCCAATCTGATCATCGAGGTGCATCTGACTTCCCGTATTGGCTCTGAGAACCCGTACACTGCCGTCTTCAGGATGAGCAAAAGTATAGTTTACATTGTACTCTCCCATTGCCAGCGGTTTCAGGATAATTTCACTGCCTGCCGGAATTCCCATGGCACTGCGGAAATGTTCAGTTTTTACATATTCATCAAGACCTTTAAGAATTTCCATTTCAAACACCTTTTCCTAGCGTATATCTCTGTAAATACGGGCAACCTGGTTTATGTCCATGCCCTTGTCATATTTCCTTCAGAGCCAGACCATTCTGTACATGGTGCGGAGGCTGCCACCTTCTTTAAATCTGCGGGCAGAAGTAACTATCCTGTCCCTTGTTGTTACGTACCTGCAACCAGCCGCTCCGACCTTTTTGGAAAAATCATAGTCTTCCATAATGGGAATTTCAGGAAATCCTCCCAGTCTGAAAAATAATTCTTTCTTCAGGAAAATTC
>JAFQHT010000142.1 GCA_017397825.1 Bacillota bacterium
ATGAGGAAAGTCCGGGCTCCGCAGGGCAAGGGTGCCAGATAACGTCTGGCGTAGGTAACTATAGGGAAAGTGCAACAGAAACATTCCGCCGAAACAGTACGGCTGTGGTAAGGTTGAAATGGTGAGGTAAGAGCTCACCGGCAGTATGGAGACATATTGGCCGTGTAAACCCCACCCGGAGCAAGACCAAATAGGGGCAAAAGGTGGCTGCCCGTCACCTCCCGGTAAGGTAGGTTGCTAGAGCTTGCCGGCGACGGCAAGTCGAGAAAGATGATCGTCTAATACAGAACCCGGCTTATAGCTCTGCCCGGTTTAATTTTAAACTTAAGGCACTGATTATTCAGTGCTTTTTTATTAGCATTTTTTTAACACTGCCTTGAAATATAAATGGGATAGTGGTATAATCTGCTACAATATTTTTTTAATATTATGTGGGGGAAAAAATGAACACCAGGGGAAATACCATAGAAAGAAAAGGACATCTTAGATTAGCTCAATGGGATGAGGTGCTCAGCCGTCTGGCAAGAATATTTATATTCTGGATAATTTATATTGTGTTGTTTCTTACTGCAGAACAAAGGGATGAAGAAGTAGAAATCATTTTTGTACCAATTGATGATCTTATTCCGTTCTGTGAGTATTTTATTGTACCATACTTTATGTGGTTTGGAATGATTGCATTGGTTGTCGGATATTTTGCGTTTTTCGCACAGAAAGACAAGGAATATAATCAGCTGATGATAAATCTCTGCCTTGGTATGGTCGTATTTCTTGCAGTATGCTACATATATCCTAACGGTCTGAACTTGAGGCCTCATCTGACAGGGGAAAACATCTTCGAAAAAATGGTCATGTTCCTTTATAAAATTGATACACCGACAAATGTACTTCCAAGCCTGCATGTTTACAACACAGTTTGCTGCCTTATTGCAGTACTGAAAAACAAATTCCTTCGCAGTAAAAAAGCTGTGGTGTACGGAATATGGATTTTATCAATTCTGATTATACTGGCAACCATGTTTCTTAAGCAGCACAGCGTGATTGATGTTATTACAGCGCTCGGGCTTAACTGGGCCATATACAATTTTGTTTACAGAGAAAAATAAAAATAAGACCTTTACATTGCCCCGGCAATGTAAAGGTCTTTTTATCATTTAAAACTGCTGCACATCAAGTGCTTCAACAAGTTTGATGTCTGTATGTTTTTCTGCGAAGTAGTTCAGTGTGAACTGGTTTGCAAATAGAATCAGTGGTCTTTCGAAGTGGTCAAACACCAGCATTTGTCTGGAATCCAGCACATCTTTGACTTTTTCAATATTGTCTGTTTCAACCCATCTTGCAACGCTGAAATCAAGGCGGTCCATACGTATGTCAGCGTTATATTCGTTCTTGAGTCTGTATTCAAAAACTTCAAACTGGAGCTGACCTACAGCACCGATAACAACTTCATTGTATTGGTTTCTGTAAACCTGGATTGCACCTTCCTGAGCCAGCTGGTCAACACCTTTCTGGAACTGTTTTGCTTTCATGGAGTTCTTAGGAGTTACCAGTGCAAAGAGTTCAGGCGGGAATGTCGGCAGCGGTTCGAAGAAAAGTGGTTCCTTACGTGTCGTAAGTGTATCACCAATCTGATAGTTCCCTGTATCATAAATACCGATAATATCGCCGGCAATGGCTGTTTCAACGTTTTCTCGTTCGTTTGCCATCATCATTGTGGATTGTGCAAGCTTCATTTCTTTGCCTGTTCTGGAAAGCTTCACGCTCATTCCTCGTTCGAAAGTACCGGAGCAGATTCTGAAGAAAGCAAGTCTGTCACGGTGAGCAGGGTTCATATTTGCCTGAATTTTGAAAATAAATCCGCTGAAGAAATCATCATCAGGCTGAACCTCACCATCGGTGGTTTTACGAGGACCCGGAGCAGGAGACATGTCGAGGAAGTGATTGAGGAAGGAAACTGTACCGAAGTCTGCAAGAGCAGAGCCGAAGAAAACAGGTGAAAGTTTTCCTCTGGAAATAAGGTCCATATCAAAATCATTTCCTGCACCCTGAATAAGTTCGATTTCATCACGGAGTGCGCTCAGATTATATCCTGCAATTTCGCCTTCAAGTTCAGGGCCGAATACGCCGTCATCACCAAGCTGAATTGTTTTACCTGCCTTATATAAAATCACTTCATTTTTCATGATATCATAGATACCTTCGAATGTAAGTCCGGAACCGATCGGCCATGTCACAGGTACAGAAGGAAGACCAAGCACATCTTCAAGTTCCTGAACAAGATCGAAAGGATCTTTGGTCTCACGGTCCATTTTGTTAATGAAAGTAAAGATAGGAATACCTCTCATTGAACATACTTTGAAGAGTTTTTTAGTCTGTGTTTCAATACCTTTGGCACCGTCTATAACCATTACTGCACTGTCTACGGAAGTAAGGATACGGTAAGTGTCTTCACCGAAGTCGTTATGGCCCGGTGTATCCATGATTGAAACTACTTTGCCGCGGTATTCGAACTGCATTACAGAGGATGTAACGGAGATACCTCTCTGCTTTTCAATTTCCATCCAGTCGGAGGTAGCAAACTTGCTGTTTCTTCTTGCTTTTACAGTACCTGCTTCACGGATTGCACCGCCGTGGAGCAGAAGTTTTTCTGTCAGTGTTGTCTTACCAGCGTCAGGGTGGGAGATAATACCAAAAATTCTTCTTGAATTGATTTCTTCTAATCTTGTTGCCATATATTTTCCTTTCTTTCTCTTAAATGAAAAAGTTGATTGCACTAAAAACAGTGGCTTCTGAAAAAGTCACATTTTATATAATAACACAAATTCAGAATTTGTAAACAAGTTGTTAAAACGGGGTAGAAAAAAAATATAATTTGATGTATAATAACAATTTATGAAAGCGAGGACTAAGGATATATGGAAGAAAAAGAACGTGTAAATAAAATGGGGTCAATGCCGGTACGCAAGCTGCTTTTCAACATGGCATGGCCGGCAATTTTATCAATGACCATCAATTCATTATATAACATTGTAGACAGTATTTTCGTTGCTCAGGTAAGTGAAGATGCACTGACTGCTGTATCTATTGTAACACCTGTGCAGATGCTTATAATTGCACTTTCTGTGGGCAGCGGCGTAGGTATAAACTCACTCATAGCCAGAAGACTGGGTGCAAGAAGGCAGGCTGAAGCAGATCAGGCTGCAAGTACCGGTATTTTTATAGGAATTCTTAACTATCTGGTGTTCCTGTTTATCGGTCTTTTCCTGACTAAACCGTTTGTTATTAATTATGCAGAGCAGGGGACATATATTTTTGAAGCAGGATGTCAGTATCTTTCAATTGTATGTATCGGTTCTGTATTCATCAATATTCAGGTTGTAATAGAAAAGATTCTTCAGTCCACAGGCAATATGGTAGGCCCTATGGCATGCAGTCTGACAGGTGCGGCAGTAAATATTATCCTTGACCCTGTACTTATTTTCGGATGGTTCGGACTTCCTGAAATGGGTGTTGCAGGTGCAGCTATTGCAACTGTAATCGGTCAGCTTGCCGGACTTTGCGTTGGAATTACAATAATGCTCAGAGGTGAACATCTGGTAGAGGTAAAACTCAGAGGATTTAAACTTGACTGGAGAATTGTAGCAGATATTTACAAAGTAGGTCTGCCATCCATTGTTATGCAGTCCATAGCGTCAGTTATGACAATCTGCTACAACGCAATTCTTGTTGTTTACTCCACAACCGCGGTGGCGGTTCTTGGTATATACTTCAAGATACAGTCTTTCGTATTCATGCCGGTGTTCGGACTTAATCAGGGTGCAATGCCGATTATGGGATATAATTATGGTGCAAGAGACAGAAAACGTCTTATGGACACATATAAAGAGGCAATGAAATTTGCAGTACTTGTTATGGGGCTCGGACTTATTCTTTTCCAGACTGCACCAAATCACTTGCTTGGAATGTTTGATGCTTCTCCGGAGATGCTGGAAATAGGTGTTCCGGCATTAAGAATTATAAGTATCTGTTTCCTTCCTGCAGCATTCGGTATCATTACAGGTACTTTATTCCAGGCAACAGGACATGGCGTATACAGCCTTTTCATTTCAGTGACAAGACAGCTTATCGGTATTTTGCCGCTCGCATATATTCTTATAAGAATCGGCGGGGTTACACTTTCATGGGCTTCATTCCCGCTTGCAGAGCTTCTTGGTGTATCATTCAGTGTTATTATGCTGAGAAGATTATACACAAGGGAAATCGTTACTCTTGATGAAAAACAGATTTAAAGAACAGGAGAAAAGACATGGCAGATAAAGAAAAAATTATGACGGCAGAAGATATGGACCAGCAGCAACTTGCTGAATATATCATGGATATGTTTCACAGAATGATGGTGCATCATACTTTGTGGTTCAGAGAAGTTGAACATCAGCTTGGATTCGAAAAAGCTCTTGAGGCCATGGATTATGCCTGGTCGAATACACAGAAAATTTCAGTGAAGCGACTTGCTGAAGAACTTGGATTTGAACAGGAAAAGGGAATTCCTTCAGTTCTGGCTGAAATGCCGAAGGAAAAACAGCTCAGCCTGATTGAAGCTATTGCGAAGAACTGGCTTGCTCAGGACGGCGTATGGTTCCAGGCTGTGGAGTTCACAAGAGGAATGAACGATGCAAAGCGTTGCAATGACTCTACATGGGGCAGATTCTCTCCATTTGAAGCATGGTCAATCAAAAGACTGCTGGGTCTGGGCGAAAACCCTGGACTGGAAGGTCTTGAAAAAGCACTGAACTTCAGAATGTATGGCAGACTCAACAAGCAATCATGCAGATGGGAAGACGGTGCGCTGATTTTCGAAATGAACAAGTGCAGAGTACAGGATGCAAGAATACGCAAAGGCCTTGATGATTACCCTTGCAAGAGTGCAGGCCTTGTGGAATATACAACTTTTGCAGAAGCAATCGACAGCAGAATCAAAACAAAGTGTATAGGATGTCCGCCTGATCCACATCCGGAAAACTGGTTCTGCTGCTGGAAATTTACAATTGAAGAATAATTTGTTTTATACATAGAAAAAGAAACTCTGGCAGCCCGGAGTTTCTTTTTTTATGGAAGTATTATAGTTAGTCTTCGTATTCTAAATATGCTTCGTCTCTTGCTCTGGAATCCATTTCAACAAGATCATAAATAAGCGGATCCCTGATGAGATGGGCCCAGACTGTATATGTAGCCCTGACAAAATCATCGTTGAGAGGGACTTCGTCATCAATTAACGGGCAGGAATAAGGCAGATCCTCATCGTTATAGACCATTTCAAGAAGTCCGTCTTCTGTAATGTAAGGAGACAAAGGATATGTCCTGCACTGGAGAGGTCTTTTTTCCCTTGGACATACAGGCGGAGTTTTGCAGCGGACAAAGTAAACAGGGCCATTCCAGCTGTCAGGGAATTCAAAATCCGCGGCATCTTCAACTGTCCAATCCAACCAGTTGTCTTTTTTGTTGTGAATTTTATGCTCGCCGGGATAAAGATAAATACCCATTTCACCTTGCTCCTCAACATCCGCACAGCTGCAGCATGCTGCACCACAAAGCTTCCCACAGTCATAATCTACAGGAGATACTCTGTCAAGTAAACGATATATTGCTTTCCATGTTCTTTTTTTAATTGTGCTTTTCATAATGTTAAAGTATATACGAAAAGTAAAAAAATTGCAATAATTTTAACAATACCTTAACATATAATTTCACTTAATTGACACAGTTAAGTGGTAGTATAAAGTCGAAGAATTATGTATATATTTAATTATTTGACATAGAAGAGGTTATTATTATGAGACTTGGAATTGATGTTGGATCAACTACTGTAAAGCTGGTCCTGATTGATGAAAATGAAAATATAATATATCAGCGCTATGAACGTCATATGTCCAATGTTTTCAGTAAAGTCAGTGAACTTCTTGAAGACCTTGCTGAAGAAAAGGGCGAAATTGATGTTAAAGTTGTAATTACAGGATCCGGCGGTCTTGCACTTGCTGAAGCTATCAATGCAAAGTTTGAACAGGAAGTAGTTACATGCTCTCTGGCTGTACAGAAAATAATTCCACAGACAGATGTTGTAATTGAACTGGGTGGGGAAGACGCCAAGATTACTTTCTTCGGCGGAACTATTGAGCAGAGAATGAACGGTACGTGTGCAGGAGGCACTGGTGCTTTTATTGATCAGATGGCAATTCTGCTTAACACTGACGGCAATGGACTTAATGAAGCAGCAAAAGATTACACGATTATTTATCCGATTGCTGCACGCTGCGGCGTATTCGCCAAGACAGATATCCAGCCTTTAATCAATGAAGGTGCGCCGATTGAAAATCTTGCGGCTTCAATTTTTCAGGCAGTTGTAAATCAGACAATCAGCGGACTTGCCTGCGGACGAAGAATTCAGGGAAATGTGGCATTTCTCGGAGGACCGCTTACATATATGTCAGAGCTTCGTAATCGCTTCATTGAAACTCTGGAACTTGAACCTGAAGAAGTTATTTTCCCTGAGAATTCAAAATATTTCGTTGCAATGGGAGCTGCATTCATGGCAGATGACTGCGAGCCTGTAAGCCTTCATACTTTACTTGAAAAAGTAAATAATGTGAATCCGATGCAGACTTCTTCCACAAAGCGAGTTGAGCCGCTTTTTAAAAATGAGACTGAATATGCTGAATTTAAGGAACGTCACTCAAAGGCAAAAATCAACCGTAAAGAACTGGCAGACTGCAGCGGGCCGCTGTTCCTGGGTATTGATGCGGGTTCTACAACTACCAAAGCAGCACTTATCGATCAGGATAAAAACCTGGTATATTCTTTTTACAGAAACAACGAAGGAAATCCTCTGGAAACTACAAGGATTCTTCTGACAGAAATCTATTCATTGCTTCCTAATAGTTGCTATATTGGTAATACAACTGTTACAGGCTACGGCGAAGGACTTATCAAAGCAGGTTTCAATGCTGATTACGGTATAATTGAAACAATGGCACATTATAAAGCTGCAGATGAGTTTCTTCCAGGTGTTGACTTCATTCTTGACATTGGCGGACAGGACATGAAGTGCATGAAAATCAAGGACGGAGCAATATATCATATCATGCTCAATGAAGCATGTTCTTCCGGATGCGGTTCTTTCATTGAAACATATGCCAAGTCTGTAGAAATGAAGGTGGAGGACTTTGCAACTGTTGGTCTCATGTCCCAGAATCCTGTGGACCTTGGTACACGTTGTACAGTTTTCATGAATTCAATGGTCAAGCAGGCCCAGAAAGAAGGGGCAACCATCGGTGACATTGCAGCAGGACTTTCTTACTCAGTAATAAAGAATGCTTTATATAAAGTTATCAAGCTGCGTAACCCGGAAGAAGCAGGTGATAAAATCGTAGTTCAGGGCGGTACGTTTCTCAACGAGTCAGTACTCCGTGCTATTGAAAAAGTTCTGGACAAGGAGGTTGTAAGACCTGATATTGCCGGAATTATGGGAGCTTACGGCTGTGCTCTTAATTCTATGAACAACTGGGAACAGGGACACAAGACCAGTCTGCTTCACATGGAAGACCTTATAACTTTTGAGGCAGGAAATTCCAACGCACGCTGTGCGGGCTGCGAAAACAGATGTATGCTGACAATAACCAAGTTCAGCGACGGTGGTAGGTACATCACAGGAAACCGCTGTGAAAAGGGCGAAGGTAAAAAAGATACTAAAAAAGATTTACCTAATCTTTATGAATACAAACTCAAGAGACTCTTTGGTTATGAACCACTGACTGAAGAAAAAGCAAAGCGGGGCAATGTAGCGATTCCACGTGTGCTTAACATGTTCGAAAACTACCCGTTCTGGTATACTTTCTTCACTGAACTTGGTTTCAGAGTGGTATTGTCACCAATGTCCACAAAGGATCTTTATGAGCACGGTATGGACACTATTTCTTCAGATACAGCGTGTTATCCTGCCAAGCTGGTTCATGGCCACATCAGAACTCTGGTGGATATGGGAGAAAAGTGGATTTTCTATCCATGCATAAACTATGAACAGAAAGAAGATCCTGATGCTCCAAACCACTATAACTGCCCGATTGTTGCAACTTACCCGGAAGTAATTGCAAACAATATGAATGAATTGTTCGAAGAGGAGGAGGTTGAGTTTACTCATCCGTTCCTTCCGTATGATGATGACAAACGTCTTGCCGTGCGGCTTCATGAAATTCTCGGAAAACAGGGCATTTCTGCGGGTGAAATCAGGGCGGCAGTTTCTGCAGCCCGTGCAGAGCAGAATGCTTTCAAAAAAGATGTGGAAGCAAAGGGAAAAGAAGCTCTGGAATTTGCAAAGACACATAATAAAAAAGCCATAGTTCTTTCCGGACGGCCTTATCATCTGGACACTGAAATTAACCACGGCATTGACAAGATGATTTCATCTTATGATATGGTTGTCCTGTCAGAAGATTCAATCTGCAATATGCAGAAGCTGGCAAGACCAATCAGGGTTCTGGATCAGTGGACTTACCATTCAAGACTTTACAAGGCGGCAAATGTAGTAGGCGGACTTGACGGTGTTGAACTTGTGCAGCTTAATTCTTTCGGATGTGGTGTTGACGCAGTAACGACCGATGAAGTGGAAGAACTCCTTGAAAAGTCCAACAAACTTTATACAGTTCTGAAGATTGATGAAGGAACCAATCTTGGTGCCATCAGAATCAGAATTCGTTCCCTGAAGGCGGCGATGGAAGAACGTGATAAAAACAACGTGAAGCCTCTTCAGGAAAACAAACCTTACCAGCGTATGCTCTTCACAAAGGAAATGAAGGAAGACTACACAATTCTGATTCCGCAGATGTCACCGATTCATTTCCAATATCTTGAAGTTGGGCTGAAAGAAAGCGGATACAATGCAGTTGTAATTCCAACGGATGATGAAGGTGCTGTAGATGAAGGCTTGAAATATGTTAATAATGATGCCTGCTATCCTACGCTGGTAACTCTTGGCAAAATGATCAGCGTTCTTAAGTCTGGCAAATTCGACCTGAACAAGACTGCTCTTATTATGTCCCAGACCGGAGGCGGATGCAGAGCCAGCAACTATATCGCACTTCTCAGAAAGGCGCTTAAAGATCTGGGAATGGAGCAGATTCCTGTAATTTCTTTCAACACAGCAGGACTGGAATCTAACCCTGGATTTAAAATTGACCTTGCAATGGGCAAACGCCTTATTATTGCTGCAATATATGGAGACCTTTTCCAAAGAGTACTTTACGCGACAAGACCTTACGAACTTGTTCCGGGTTCTGCTGAAGCAATTATGAAAAAGTGGGAACCGGCAATTTTTGAAAACTGCCGCGACGGTAAAATAAGTACTTTCAAAAAACTGATTCCGCAGATTGTTGCAGATTACGATAACCTGCCGCTTCGTGAGATCAAAAAGCCAAAAGTTGGAGTAGTAGGGGAAATCCTTGTAAAATATCACCCGGATGCCAACAACTATATCGTCGATATCATCGAAAAAGAAGGCGGGGAAGCAGTAGTTCTCGACCTTATCGACTTCTTCCTTTACGGCATGTACAGCAAGAAGTTCAACTACGAAAAACTTTCTGGTTCATATAAGCAGTACAAACTCAATGCCATAGGCATCAGCCTTATCGAGTGGTTCAGAAGACCCCTCCGCAAGGCTCTCAGAGAAAGTAAACGTTTTGATGAGCCTTCGCACATCGAGCATACTGCCCACGAAGCGTCAGAAATCGCTTCAATCGGCAACCAGTGTGGTGAAGGATGGCTTCTTACAGGCGAAATGATTGAGCTTATCAAAAGCGGTGCAAGTAATATTGCCTGCCTCCAGCCGTTTGCGTGTCTTCCGAACCACGTTACGGGCAAGGGTATGATGAAAGCCTTAAGAGAACGTTATCCTGAGGCAAATATTGTGGCCATAGACTACGATCCGGGCGCAAGCAATGTAAATCAGCTGAACAGAATCAAGCTGATGATGTCCACAGCACATAAAAACCTAGAAACAACAAGTAAGAAAGAAGCATAGATAAGGACGGTACTTTCGGACCAATGTATCATGATGCACCGGCAAAGCCATTTATAACGCTGCTTTTTGGCATATGAGGCGTAATATTCCTGTTTGCGTCGGTAATAAGTGTTCTGATTGGTATAATATTTTTTTAAAACAAAAATCCCCTGACCGGATGTTGTGACCGGAAAGGGGATTGTTTTTTTATTATAAATTAAAGTATCTGTCAAACTCAGCAGGGTGAGGAATCTTTGACATTTCCAGAAGTTCTTTTCTCTTGAGGGCAATGAAGTTCCTGATCAGTTCTTCAGGGAAAACACCGCCTGCTGTCAGGTAGTCGTGGTCTGCTTCAAGAGCATCCAATGCATCGTCAAGACGTGTAGGGAGCTGAGTAAGTTTAGCCTTTTCTTCATCGGAAAGGTTATAGAGGTTGAAGTCATATGGGCCCCAGCCTGCTTCGTGAGGGTCAATCTGGTTTTTAATACCGTCAATACCGGCCATAAGCAGTGCAGCATAGCAGAAGTATGGATTGCATGTTGCGTCAGGATTTCTGATTTCAAAACGACGCAGGTGAGGAGTCTTTGCATATGCAGGAATTCTTATTACAGCACTTCTGTTGGAAGTTGCATAACCAACAGTTACAGGAGCTTCAAAGCCGGGAACCAGTCTCTTGAAAGAATTGGTACTTGGGTTTGTAATGGCGCAGAGGGAAGATATGTGCTTCAGCAGTCCACCCATGAACCAGTGAGCTTCTTTGCTCAGGTGTGAATATCCGTTATCATCGGAGAAAACAGGCTCACCATCTTTGAGAAGGAGCATGTGAACGTGCATACCGTTGCCGGCTTCACCGTAAACAGGCTTAGGCATAAAAGTGGCAACTTTGCCGTATTTAAGTGCTGTGTTGTGAATTACATATTTAATCATCATTGAAGCGTCTGCCATCTTGGACATCTGACCAAGCATTGGTTCAATTTCGAACTGGCCGGATGCACCTACTTCAGGATGGTGGTATTTAATTTCTACTCCCATTTTTTCAAGTTCAAGGCAGGCTTCACTTCTGCATTCGTATGTATCGTCAAAAGGTTTTGCAATGTGATAGTTCTTCTGGTGAGGCACTACAGTACCTTTGCCCTGAGTTGCACTGTTCCAAGGAGAATGTGCTGCGTCGATGGTCATGCTGATATTGTTAGGGGCAAGAGACCAGCCGGCCTGGTCAAACATGTGGAATTCAAATTCAGGAAGAATAAGCATTGTGTCAGCGATACCGCTGTCTTTCATGTACTGCTCTGCCGCCTGAACAATGTTACGAGGGTACTGAGCCAGAGGACGGTTTTCAGGGTAATCAATGATCATCGCATTTCCTGTAATGGAAAGTGTAGTAATATCACAGTAAGGATCGATTACAGCAGTATCCAGGTCAGGAATGAAAACCATGTCGCTCTTTTCAACTACAGCGTAACCATAATTGGAAGCGTCAAAACCGATACCATCTTTGATTGTCTCCGGTGTGAACTGTGATGCAGGAATTGTAACATGGCGGAACTGGCCGTTAATGTCAACAATTTTAAAATCTACCATTTTGATGTTCTGTTCCTGAATCATCTGCATAATATCCTGTGGTGTTTTAGTCATTGTTTACCTCCTTTAAACTATAAGTATATTAAGCTTTTTTATTGATAACAGCATACTAGAAATTATGTCATAATGCAATTTATATTTCGAAAAAAACTTGAAATAATACGGTTACTATTGTATAATATTTTCGCAAAAATAAAATAAATTAAGTTAGGAGGTGTCTCCATGGGAAGACACGGTACAATCGCAGGTAGAAAAGCCGCACAGGACTCAAAAAGAGCAGCAATGTTCACTAAATATGCTAGAGCAATCACAGTAGCAGCAAAAGGCGGCGGAGACCCTGAGTACAATGCAACATTAAGACTGGCAATCGAAAAAGCTAAGGCTATTTCAATGCCTAACGATAATATTACAAGAGCTATCAAAAAAGGTATTGGCGAACTTGCCGGTGAATCATACGAAGAACTTACATTTGAAGGCTATGGCCTCGGTGGTGTAGCAGTAATCGTTGAAGCCCTTACTGACAATAACAACAGAACAGCTTCTTCCGTAAGATCCACTTTTGACAAGTACGGCGGAAACCTTGGTACACCAGGATGTGTATCCTACATGTTCTCCAGAAAAGGTATCATCGTTATTGAAAACGAAGACGGAGAAATCGCAGAAGACGAATTACTTGAAGCAGCACTTGAAGGTGGTGCTGACGACATGATTGTACATGAAGACAGTTTTGAAATCGTAACAGAACCAAACGTTCTTGCAGAAGTACATGACGCACTTGTAGCAGCTGGTTATGAAATCGAAGAATCTGACGTTGAATACGTTCCATCAATGGAAGCTGCACCTACAGATCCTGCAGACATCGCTAAACTTGCAAAGATGATTGAAATCCTTGAAGACAACGACGATGTTCAGAAAGTGCATACAAACTGCTCAATCGATCTTTATGAGGTATAAAATATTTGCATAATATCGCATTTTTAATGTAAAATAAAATTATCCTGGGTTATACGTTGAGGACACATAATTGAACCTACACTTGAGCTAAGGGAGTCCGAAGTCTCATGTTCGTTATGTCAGGCCCCCATGGTTAGGGGAAGACAGAGGGACATAGCAGGACACCCACCTATCGGAAGATAGGGCGTCAATTATATCCTCGACGGTAATTTGGGATTTTTTTATAACAAGTTATAACCCAAAATGTTAAGTAAATTGCACTTTATAAGAGAAAGGTAATATTACAAATGAACGAAAGACAACTTACAATCAGAGGACTTATCATCGGCTCAATCGGGAGCATCATTCTTACAATGAGTTCCATGTTTATCGCACTTAAATCAAGTTCTCTGCCATGGCCGATAATGTTCGTAGTGCTTGTTTCCATGGTAGCCCTTAAAATCCTTGGAAACACCAACCTGCAGGAAATCAACGTAACCCAGACAGCAATGTCTGCAGGTGCTATGGTAGCCGGCGGTCTTGCATTCACAATTCCGGGAATCTGGATGCTGAATCCTGACACAGAGCTTTCAATTCCTGTACTTCTTGCAATCGCACTTGGCGGTACAGTTCTCGGTCTGATTTTTACAGCTTTATTCAGAAAATACTTCATTGAAACCAAAGAACTTCCTTATGCAATGGGACAGGCTGCTGCGGCTACTCTGGAAGTAGGCGACAAGGACATGAAAAAATCAGTTCTGCTGTTCATATCCATGGGAGCAGCAGGAATTTTCACATGGCTCAGAGACTGGTCCATGAAGATTCCGTCAGTCAGCCTCAGTGCAAAAATGGGTGCTTACGGATCCATGGCCGGCATTTGGTATTCACCGATGCTTATTTCAATCGGATACATAATCGGGCCTGTAGTAATCGGTGTATGGTTCCTTGGAGCACTTATCGGTGACTTCGGAATTCTTTTTGGAGGCGTTGAAATGGGCCTCTGGGACAGCGTAACTGCAGCTAATATCAAGTCTTCACTTGGTATCGGCATGATGGTTGGTACAGGCGTGGGAATACTTGTAAAAGGTATTATTCCTAAGGCCAAGGACATCTTCGGTTCAATGTTTATCAAAGACAGACTTGGTGATAATTTCATCAGCATGACATGGTCACCGTTTGTACTTGTTATAATCGCTGCAGCCTTTACATTTATCACTGACATGGGTATTGTAGCTTCAGTCATCACAATTCTCGGTGCATGGCTTGCAACTTCCATGTCAGCGCAGTGTGTAGGTCAGTCAGGTATCAACCCTATGGAAATCTTCGGTATCATTATTCTCCTTGCTGCAAAAGCAGTGTCCAGCATCGGAGAAATGGAAGCTTTTTATGTTGCAGCTGTAGTTGCAATTGCCTGCGGTCTTGTAGGCGATGTAATGAACGACTTCAAGGCAGGTCATATGCTTGGTACTGATCCTAAGGCACAGTGGATTGCAGAAGTAATCGGAGGCCTTATCGGAGCAGTAGTTTCCGTAGTAATTCTTGCAGTAATCCTTATGGCTTACGGCAGTGAAGCTTTCGGCGGAGAAATGTTCCCTGCAGCACAGGCATCAGCAGTAGCGGCAATGGTTGGCGGTATTTCACACGTTCCTGCTTTTGTAATCGGACTGGTAATAGCAGTTATTCTTTACTGCATCAACTTCCCTGTGATTACACTTGGACTTGGTGTTTATCTGCCGTTCTACCTTTCCGCAACAGCATTTATCGGCGGCGTAATCAGATTTGTCGTTGATAAATTTGCACCAAAGTTTGAAGAAGACGGAAAGGGCACAATCATCGCATCAGGACTTCTGGGTGGTGAATCAATCGTAGGAGTAATTATTGCCATTATTATGGCAGTTCAGATTATTAACGCATAAATTTTTAAACAGATGTGAGGAATTCCAATGAGCGGAAAGATTGTCATTATTGACGGCAACAGTTTAATCAACAGAGCATATTACGCAATGCAGAGACCGATGATTACCAAAGAAGGTATTTATACCCAGGGAATCTACGGCTTCATTAACATGCTCAATAAAATCATGGGAGACTATGCGCCGGATTATATGGCTGTGGCTTTTGACCTTAAAGCACCGACTTTCCGCCACCTTGAGTATGCAGAGTATAAGGCGGGCCGCAAGGCTATGCCAATGGAGCTGGTAATGCAGATGCCTATCATGAAAGATATTCTTCGTGCCATGAATATTGAAATCCTTGAACTTGAAGGGTTTGAGGCAGACGATATAATCGGTACAGTTGCCCGTATTGGCGAAGAAGAGGGAATTGAGCCGCTTATCGTAACAGGTGACAAGGATGCACTCCAGCTTGCAACTGACAGGACTCACGTTCTGATTACTAAAAAAGGTGTGACTGAATTCGAACTTTTTGACCACGATAAAATGGTCGAAAAATACAATCTGACGCCGACACAGTTTATTGATTTAAAAGGACTTATGGGAGACTCGTCTGATAATATTCCTGGAATTCCGGGTGTAGGCGAGAAGACTGGAATCAAACTTCTGGAGCAGTTCGGCTCAGTTGAAAATCTGATTGCCAATACTGACCAGATTGAGAAGGCGGGTCTCCGCACTAAAGTAGAAGAAAACGTTCAGCTGGCAATTCTCAGCAAGCGTCTTGCAACAATTAACCGATTCGTGCCGCTGGATATTGAATTTGAGAAATTTAAAGTTGTTGAGCCGGACTATGATAAGCTGATTGAGCTGTATCAGAAACTGGAATTCAACAGTTTTCTAAAAAAACTCACACCTGTGCAGCCTGCAGCTGAAATGCAGACTGCTGTTTCTGCTGACGTTGAAAAAATCATTGTTAAATCATCATCAGATTTAGCAGCACTTGATTCTTTTGCGGAAAAAGAAGTTTTTGTTAAAGTATTCGGCGATTACGGTCATGTGGACAGGCCTGAAATCTATGGATTATTTATGATGAATACTGACAAAGCAGTCTACATTGACTGTTCATCCGTAAATCCTGAGGAAGCAGCAGAATATATTAACAGACTTGATCTGGGTTTTACAGGCCATGATATTAAGGACGACATTTATTCACTTATGTGCTATGGCCTCAAACAGTTCAGTGTAGTATTTGACTCTGCAATTGCAGAATATGTTCTTGATGTGGCCAGAAACAAATATGATTTAAAAACTTTAGCACTTGAAAAACTTCATCAGGTCCTTCCTGAACCTGACGATTTTATAACGCAGACAGGGCAGCTTGATATGTTTGCTGACAAAAGCAAAGCATATATTGATTACGGGGTCGCTCTTGATACCACTGTTTTTGCAATAAAGAATATTCAGGAAAAACAGATTGCCGACAATAATCTTGGCAAAATCCTTTATGAAACAGAACTGCCGCTGGTGGAAGTGATGGCATCTATGGAAGTAAGCGGCGTAAGCGTTGATAAGGATTTTCTTGATGAGTTCGGAACAGAACTTAAGGAAAAAATTGACCTGCTTGAACTTAAAATTTATGATCTTGCAGGTGTTAAATTCAATATAAATTCACCTGTACAGCTCGGAGAGGTCCTGTTCGAGACGCTTCAGCTTCCAGCAGGAAAGAAAACAAAAAGAGGATACAGCACCAGCGCTGATATCCTTGAAAAAATCAAAGATAAACATCCTGTTGTACCGGCAGTTCTTGAATACCGGAACCTGACCAAACTGAATTCAACGTATGTTGAAGGTATGAAACCTCTTATTTCCCGGGAAAACAAGATTCACGCTCATTTCCAGCAGACCGTTACTGCTACGGGCAGAATAAGCTGCACAGAACCAAATCTGCAGAATATTCCTATACGTCAGGAACTGGGCCGCAGACTGCGTATGGCATTCCGAGCAGAAGAAGGATATACTCTTGTAGGTGCTGACTATTCCCAGATTGAACTGAGAGTTCTTGCCCATCTTTCACAGGATCAGAGCCTTATTGATGCTTTTAATAAAGGAGAGGACATTCACAGAATGACTGCCTCCAGAGTTCTGGGCATTCCTGCAGAACAGGTAACTGTAGGTGACAGAAGCAGAGCAAAGGCTGTAAACTTTGGTGTTATCTACGGTATGAGCGGATTCGGACTCAGTGAAGAACTTAATATTACCCGCAAAGAAGCTGAAAAATACATTGAAGAATATTTCAGAAAACATGAAAAAGTAAGAGAATATATGGATAACCAGATTGCAGATGCAAAAAAAACAGGTTATTCACATACAATTCTGGGCAGAAAGCGTGCAATCCACGAAATAAATGCTTCTGCATACATGGTACGTCAGCTTGGCGAAAGACTGGCCATGAACAGCCCGATTCAGGGAAGTGCAGCAGACATAATAAAGATTGCAATGATAAAAGTTTACAACGAACTGAAAGAAAAACATCCTGACTCAGAACTTATACTTCAGGTTCACGATGAACTGATAATTCAGGCAAAAAACAGCGAACTTGAAGAAATTAAAGAATTATTGGTAAGAAACATGGAAAGTGCCATGAATCTTTCTGTTAAACTTCTTGCAGAAGTAAATACAGGCAGCACATGGTATGACCTGAAATAATAATTTATAAGGTATTTATGAAAGTAATTGGACTTACAGGCGGAATAGGAACAGGGAAGTCAACTGTTTCTTCATATCTCAAAGAAAAAGGCTGTCTCGTTCTGGATGCGGATAAAATGTCAAGAGCTCTGACAGCACCGGGTGGTGCGGCTCTTGGAGAAGTCAGAGCTGCCTTCGGTGATAAGGTGTTTTTTGAAGATGGAACCATGAACCGAAAAGCAGTGTCAGATATTGTCTTTAATAATCCGCAGCAGCTCAGAATTCTGAAGAAATAATAACAAAGAAAGTTGTGCAGCAGACAATTGACATTGTTGATAATCTACGTAAAGAAAATTACAAAGGGATAGTTGTTCTCGATGCCCCTTTGCTTTTTGAATGCGGTCTGCAGAATTATGCTGATGAAAACTGGGTTGTTACAGCAGATATGGAAGTGCGTATCCAGAGAATAATCAACCGTGACGGTCTGAACAGGGAAGATATAATTGACAGAATTAATAATCAGATGAGTGATTCCCAGAAAATCGCCATGGCTGATTTCATAATTGATAATTCAGGAGATCTGCAAAACCTTTATTGCCAGATTGACAAGCTCACTGAAAGGATAACAGATGAAGAATAACAAAACTTTAGGTATTATAACTAAATATGGGACACTTTTGTTACTCACTGTTATTATTATTGCGGTGGGATTTTCAGGTGTGGATATTTATAAAGAAGAAATTCTCCATATTGACCCGGACCTGGAATACAAAGAACAGAAGACTGTTTATCTTTCTTCAGAGCGTATTGATACACTCAATCCTGTAATTTCACAGAGCGAAGATGTGTATTATCTTTCAAAGCTCATATACAGCAGTCTTTTTGTATATGATGAAAATTTAAATCTTAAACCTGAACTTGTTAAATCTTATGAAATAAACACTGAAAAAGCTTACATAGAAATCACTCTAAGAGATGATGTGAAGTGGCATAACGGCAAAAAACTGAAAGCTGCCGATGTTACTTTTACTATAAATGCCATGAAGAGTGCAGGTTCTGCATGCCCTTA
>JAFQHT010000143.1 GCA_017397825.1 Bacillota bacterium
CGTTTCAGTTAAGCTGGCCGAACCGCAGTTCGAAGGCCAGACCAAGGCTAAGCTGGGTAACTCCGAAATCAGAGGTTTTGTGGAAACTTCCACCAACGAAAACCTTATGTATTTCCTGGAAGAAAACCCTGCACAGGCAAAGGTAATCATTGAAAAGTGCGTCAAAGCAGCCCGTGCAAGAGAAGCGGCACGTAAGGCCCGTGACCTTACAAGACGTAAAGGCGCCCTGGAAAGCTTTTCACTTCCTGGCAAGCTTGCAGACTGCTCCGAAAAGGACCCTGCACTTTCAGAAATTTTCCTTGTCGAAGGGGACTCCGCCGGCGGCTCCGCCAAGGACGGCCGTGACCGTAAGCGTCAGGCAATCCTGCCGCTGAGAGGTAAAATCCTCAACGTTGAAAAGGCAAGACTTGACAGAATTTTAAGCTCCGACGAAATCAAGAATATGATCACTGCATTCGGCTGCGGTATCGGTTCTGACTTCAATATTGAAAAACTCAGATACCACAAGATCATCATCATGACCGATGCTGACGTGGATGGTGCTCACATCAGAACGCTGCTTCTGACTTTCTTCTACAGATACATGAAGCCGCTCATCGAAGGAGGTTATGTTTACGCTGCCCAGCCACCACTTTATCAGGTGAAGAAGGGCAAAGAAGTATGGTATACCTACAGCGAAGGCGAACAGGAAAAGCTCATGGCTTCCATTGCGGACAAGCCTGGCAAGGCTGACATCCAGCGTTACAAAGGTCTTGGTGAAATGGACGCAGAGCAGCTGTGGGAAACAACTATGGACTACAACCACAGAACATTAATTCAGATTACACTGGAAGACAGTGCTGCAGCAGACGAAATCTTCACAACGCTCATGGGCGACAAGGTACCGCCTCGTAAGAAGTTTATTGAAGAAAACGCTCAGTACGCTACTATTGACGCATAGAAAGGAGGGCAAATTATATGGCCACAACTTTATTAGAAGACCAGAAAATGCTTCAGCATGAGATTCATGACGAAATGAAGCAGTCATATATCGACTACGCCATGAGCGTAATCGTCAGCCGTGCCCTGCCTGATGCAAGAGACGGCCTCAAGCCGGTACACAGAAGAATTCTTTACGGTATGAGCGAGCTGGGGGTAACTCCGGACAAGCCTCATAAGAAGTCAGCCCGTATCGTCGGCGAAGTAATGGGTAAATATCACCCTCACGGTGACTCCTCAATTTACGATGCTATGGTAAGACTGGCTCAGCCTTTCAATATCAGATATATGATGGTCGACGGTCACGGAAACTTCGGTTCAGTGGACGGAGACGGCGCAGCGGCAATGCGTTATACAGAAGCGAGAATGACACCTTTTGCTCTGGAAATGCTCCGCGATATTGACAAGGATACAGTAAATTTCAGCCCTAACTTTGACGGCGAAGAAAAAGAACCGGATGTACTTCCATCAAGATACCCTAACCTTCTTGTAAATGGTTCCAACGGTATCGCAGTAGGCATGGCAACATCAATTCCGCCTCACAATCTGGGCGAAGTTATCGATGCAGCTGTAAAAGTAATCGATGAACCTGAATGTACCATCGATGATCTTTGTAAAATCGTAAAAGGTCCTGACTTCCCTACAGGGGCTGTAATCATGGGCAAGAATAACGCCCGTGAAGCTTACAGAACAGGTCAGGGCAAGGTTATCGTACGTGCAGTTTCCGAAATCGAAGAAACTACACGCGGTCGCCAGCAGATTGTTGTAACAGAAATCCCTTATCAGGTAAACAAGGCCCGTCTCATCGAAAAGATGGTTGAACTTGTAAGAGATAAGAAGCTGGAAGGCGTTTCCGACATCCGTGACGAATCCAGCCGTAAGGGTATGCGTATCGTAATCGAACTTAAAAAAGATACCAACCCTCAGATTATCCTCAACAGACTTTACAAGCATACTCAGATGCAGGACAGCTTCTCAATGATCATGCTTGCCATCGTTGACGGCAGACCTAAGATTCTCACACTCCGTGAAATCCTGGACGTTTACCTTAAACACCAGAAGGAAGTAGTTACAAGAAGAACTATTTTCGACAAGAAAAAAGCAGAAGCGAGAGCCCACATTTTAGAGGGTTATCGCATAGCTCTTGACAATATTGATGAAATCATTAAAATCATCAGATCCAGCTACAACGACGCCAAGGAAAAGCTGATGGAACGCTTCGGTCTTTCCGAAATCCAGGCTCAGGCAATTCTGGACATGCAGCTGAGAAGACTGCAGGGTCTGGAAAAAGAGAAGATCGAAAACGAATATCAGGAACTCCTGAAAAAAATCGCTTATTACAACGAAATTCTCGCAGACGAGCATAAGCTTATGGGCGTTATCAAGGATGAACTCCTTCAGGTGAAGGACAAGTGGGCTGACAAGAGAAGAACCAAAATCAAGGCAGACGCAACAGAAATCGATGAAGAAGACCTTATCGAAGAAGAAAAAGTCTGCATCACTCTCACTCATCTTGGCTATATCAAGAGAGTACCGGTTGACACTTACAAGTCTCAGAAGAGAGGCGGCAAGGGTGTAACCGGAATCACCACAAGAGAAAACGATTTTGTGAAGAACATGATCATGACATCAACTCATGACTACCTGATGTTCTTTACAAACACAGGTAAGGCTCACAAGATCAAAGCATACGAAATCCCTGAAGCAGGCAGAACTGCCAAGGGTATTCCGGTAGTAAACTTCCTGTCCATGATGCAGCGCGAGCGCGTAACTGCAGTAATTCCTATCAAGGAATTTGCTGAGGATAAGTACCTCATTGCAGTGACCAAGCAGGGTACAATCAAGAAGACCGCACTTTCCAACTTTGACACAAACAGAAAGACCGGACTCATTGCAATGAACCTGGCAGAAGGAGACGAGCTCATCGGCATCAAGCAGACAACAGGAACAAATAACGTAATCATCGTAACCAAGCAGGGTAAGTGCATCTGCTTCTCCGAAGATGATGTCCGTCCTATGGGCAGAATCGCCGGCGGCGTAAGAGCAATCAAACTCGAAAAGGACGACGAAGTGGTTGCAATGGAACTTGTTGAACCTGGTCAGGAACTTCTGGTAGTGACCAAGAAGGGCTTCGGCAAGAGAACCAAGGCAACTGACTACAAGATTCAGGTAAGAGGCGGCAAAGGCCTGCTCACTTACGATAAAGCTAAGTTCAAGAAGACCGGCGAGCTGGTAGGCGCAATGGTAGTTGACGAAGAAGATGATGTTCTTCTCATAAGCTCCGAAGGCGTTATCATCAGAATTCCTGCAAAGGAAATTTCCAGACTTGGAAGAGCTACTCAGGGCGTCAAGATTATGAATGTGGCAGATGAGGTAAATATCATTGCCATGGCAAAGGTTATCAAAGACGACGAACTGGACGGCGAAGAAAAGACTGCAGAAAAAATTCCGGCGGCAGATAATTCTGACGACGGTGGCCAGCAGCAGATGGAATTCTAGAAAGGACGCAGAATATGGCAGACAAAATCAAATTCATAATCCCGGGAAAGCCTGAATATATGACCATGGTAAGACTTTCAATCGGCTCCGTTGCCGATCTTGCAGGATTTAACCTTGATGAAGTTGAAGATATTAAGACTGCAGTAGGTGAAGCCTGCAAGATGATTACCTGCCACGGCTATGAAGGATGGGCTGAAGAGTATACACTGGAATGTTTTGTGGAAGAAGGATCTATGGAAATTCTGGTCACAGACACAAGCACAAGCCACCTTGTTGAAAAGCAGGGAAGAATGTGTGCTGACTGCCCTAATGAAGGGGATTTAGGCATTTTCGTAATCAGAACACTTATGACCCAAGTAGAATTAATAAATAATCCGGAAGGTAAAAAGACCATCAAGATGGTAAAGAGGAAGTAATGAACTCACAGGAATTGCAGATTTTCAATGAATACGCGGCACATCCGACCATTGAACTCAGAAATGAAATCGTAGAAAAAAACCTCTATATGGTGGACATTTTAATAAGAAAATATCTGGGCAAGGGCGTCGACTATGATGATCTTTATCAGGTCGGTGCCATCGCTCTAGTTAATGCTGTGGAAAGATTTGATCCAACTAAGGGTTCTGAATTCCGCAGTTTTGCTACGCCTACGATTCTGGGAGAAATCAAGAAGTATTTCCGTGACAAGGAATGGAGCCTTAAAGTTCCTCGCCGTATGAAGGAAATTGCCGGAAAAGTGCAGGAGATAAAGGATGCTCTTACAGCACAGAATGGCAGAGTTCCAAGCATTGAAGAAATTTCAGAGATGACGGGCTTTACTCATGAGCAGATTATGCAGGCCATGGAAAGTGCCAAGGCATACGGAACATATTCATTGGAAAGTGCTGTTTCAGACGATGACAGCGAAGCAGCAGCACTTGAAAAATACATCGGATTTGAAGACTCCGGATATGAAAGAATTGAACTTGGGGAAATTATAAATAACGTTTTAACAGGATTCAGCGACACTTACAGATATATTTTCAAACAGAGATTTATTGAAGGTAAGTCCCAGGCAGAAATCGCCCAGAAACTGGGCGTATCTCAGATGACCATTTCCCGTTCGGAAAAGGCAATCGTTGAAAACTTCAGAAGAGAATTTAACAGACATTAGTCTATAAATTGGAGGAATTTCTAATGAAAAGAGTATTTTCCGGCGTTCAGCCAACAGGAAACATACATTTAGGTAATTATTTAGGAGCACTTAAGCAGTTCGTTGAGCTTCAGGATGATCACGAGTGCATCTACTGCATCGTAGATGAACATGCAATCACAGTGCCTCAGGATCCGAAGGAACTGAAAGAACATATTTTGGACGTAGCAGCTCTTTATCTGGCGGTTGGGGTTGACCCTGAGAAGTCCATCGTTTTCGTACAGTCCGACGTTTCAGGACATGCGGAACTGGGATGGGTTCTTTGCTGCAACTCTTCAACAGGTGAGCTGTCAAGAATGACACAGTTCAAGGACAAGAGCAAGAATAAGGAATCTGCACCGACAGGACTTTTCACTTACCCTGTACTTATGGCAGCGGACATTCTGCTTTACGATACAGACGTTGTACCGGTTGGTAACGACCAGAAACAGCACATCGAACTTTGCCGTGACCTGGCAATCAGAATCAATAACAAGTACAAGAAGACTTTTGTGGTTCCTGAAGGCCGCTTCATGAAGGCAGGCGCAAGAGTTATGGCCCTTGATGATCCTACCAAGAAGATGAGTAAGAGTGCAGAAAACATCCACTCCAGAATCTCCCTTCTTGATGAACCTTCCAAAATCAAGAAGTCAATCATGAAGGCGACAACAGACTCTGAAGGAATTGTTAAGTTTGACATTGAAAACAAGCCTGGTATCAGCAACCTGCTCAGCATCTACAGTGCACTTTCCGGAATCTCTATTGAAGAACTGGAAGCCAAGTATGAAGGCAAGGGATACGGAGACTTCAAGAAAGACCTGGTGGAAGTTACAGTTGAAGCGCTGGCTCCGATCAAGGCAAGATATGAAGAAATCCGCCACTCCGAAGAACTGATTGAAATCCTTAAGGACGGTGCTCAGCGTGCTGATGCAATCGCAAAGAAAACCATGGCAAGAGTCAAAGAAAACTTCGGCCTGGGTCTGGGAAGGCAATAAAGAGGAAAGAAATGAAGTCTTTAAAAAGTATTTTGGGTGTATTTTTAATATTGGTTATGGTGACATCATTGTTTTCTGCCTGTTCAGATAATTCGGCAGAGAACAGCTCTGATGAAAACCAGAGCGGATATGCGAAAGACCTGAGATCCACGGGGATTACAGATCCCTATGAAAATCCCGAGGTAAAATTCAGCAACCTGACTTCTGAAGAAGATCAATCAGAGCTCAGCAATGATTTAGAAAAAGCGGGAATAAAGGAAGCATATATTAAAGATTATATTAACTACGTTAATTTATACAATGAAACTGCGCCCGGGTCAGTTCTGAATGGCTGGAACACTTTGGACAAAGTAAATTACGACCCTTATGAGATAAACGATGTATGGGTGCAGAAATATCCTGATTTTGTCGGTGTTTGCTGCCGAATGGTAGCATTTACCTTGTTGAGAGACGATATCCTGGTAAACAACACTGATTTTCAGAAAACATCTATGTGGACATTGGTTTTTGACAGTGATTCTTTTGAAACGATGCCCACTAAATATATGACAGATGAAAATCTGAAGGCATTTGAAAACTTTTATGCACCAATACCTACAAGCATGTCAACTGATAAAGAGGTTCAGAAAAAGGTTCTGGAGCAGGCTCTTGAGGAGCGGGGAATTCAGTTTAATAATTCCGAGTTAAAGTTTATCGGTCTGGTTGTGCACAATACTATAGATGAAGCTGAACCATTTCTGTTCCTGGATCATGCAGGAGTGATATACGAAAAAAATGGCTCTGTATATCTTCTGGAAAAATTAGCTTTCCAGGAACCATATCAATGGATAGAATTCCCGTCCGAAGAAGAGATAATTAAGTATTTTGATGCTAAATATAATTTAGATACTACAGGCACAATGGCAGAGCCTATATATATGATCAATGATAAGCTGTTTTAACATGGTTTGATGGTGTATATGCAGTTTTCACTATAAAAAAGATGCCCTTGCGATAAGTGAGGGCATTTGTTATAATGTATAAAAGAACTGGTGTTCATGCGAGGAGAAAGGAAAGATTATGGATAGTTCTCATGAAATAGTTTTATATCAGTTAGATGATACGAAGGTATGCGTAAATGTATATTATGAAGATGAAACTTTCTGGCTGACGCAGAAATCCATGGCGGAGTTGTTTGGCGTTGAATCGCACACAATTACATATCATCTGGGAGAAATTTTTCAATCGGACGAATTGGAGAAAGAAGCAACTACTCGAAAAATTCGAGTAGTTCAAACTGAAGGCGCACGTCAGGTAAATCGTAACCTTGATTTTTATAATCTGGACGCAATTATAGCAGTTGGATATCGTGTAAATTCTAAGAAAGCAACACGCTTTCGCCAATGGGCTACCAAGACTCTCAGGGAATTCATACAGAAGGGATTTGTACTCAATGACGAGATGCTGAAGAATGGTAAGCCTTTCGGAAAAGATTACTTTGATGAACTGCTTGAAAAAATCCGCGAAATAAGAGCTAGTGAAAGAAGAGCTTATCAGAAAATTGCTGATATTTTCGAGCAGTGCAGCTACGATTATGATAAAACAAGCGATATTACTAAAGCATTCTATGCATTTGTGCAGAACAAGCTTCACTACGCAGTAACAGGCAAAACTGCCGCTGAGCTTATTCATGAACGCGCCGACGCAGAAAAGCCATCCATGGGGCTAACCACGTGGAAAGCCTCTCCTGACGGAAAGATTCTGAAAAGGGATGTTATTATTGCAAAGAACTATCTGTCTGAAAAGGAATTGATGCGCATGAATCGTTTAGTGACAATGTTTATTGACCATGCCGAATTGATGGCAGAGGATGAGGTGCTGATGAGTATGCAGGATTGGGCAGATTATGTGGACGATTTTCTAAAATATAATCGAAGAAATATTCTTGAAAATAAAGGAACTGTTTCACATCAGCAGGCTATAGATAAAGCAGCAAAAGAGTATGAAATATTCAGAATCCGGCAAGATGAAGAATATGAATCTGAATTCGACAGGGAGTTTGAAAAGTATCTAAAAGGATAAAAGATGCCCTTGCGATAAGTGAGGGCATTTTTTATCCATTAAAACGTTTTTGCATTTCCTCAGTATCATATTTGAGAAAGTATGGCTGCAATTTGTAAAAAAATTCTTTTAGCTTATCAGAGACTGTGAAAAAAAGTCTGTAAATATCTAAAAGAACTAAGCCTTCTATGGTAAAATCAAATTATCATAGGAGGCTTTTCATATGGCTAAAAAGAAAAATGTTCACAAGGTTGGACCACTGAATGAAAACAAGAAGAATA
>JAFQHT010000144.1 GCA_017397825.1 Bacillota bacterium
GGTGGCACTTTTAACTGTCACCACGATTTTATCGCCGATAGAGGCGTAACGTTTACCTGTTCCGCCCAACACTCTGATACAAAGAACCTCCTTTGCACCGCTGTTGTCTGCCACCTGTAAACGTGATTCCTGCTGTATCATTATTACTTAACTTTTTCTACGATTTCTACTAATCTCCAGTTCTTTGTCTTGCTGAGCGGACGAGTTTCCATGATGCGAACTGTATCGCCCTTGCTGCACTCGTTCTTCTCATCATGAGCAACGAACTTTGTGGTCTTCTTTACGAACTTGCCGTACATTGGGTGCTTCTCTTTTCTTTCAACCGCAACTACGATAGACTTATCCATCTTGTTGCTGACCACAACACCTATTCTTTCCTTGCGAAGATTTCTTTCCATGAGAATTCAATTTTTAGTTCTGTGACTCTTTCTCAGCAAGAATTGTCATCATGCGAGCGATGTCCTTTCTTGTCTTGTTGATCTTGGATGTATCCTCTAATGGAGAGATTGTATGGTTCATCTTCATTGTATCGAGGTTAGCTTTCTCAAGCTCGATGCGCTCACGCAGGTCTGCGATTGACATTTCGCGTACTTCTGATGCTTTCATTTTCTATCTCCATTAAATTATTCAACATAATCTCTACGTACTACGAACTTCGTAGTAACAGGAAGCTTCTGAGCTCCAAGGCGAAGTGCCTCCTTAGCGATCTCAAGAGATACGCCCTCAGCCTCAATGAGGATACGTCCTGGAGTTACAGGGCATACGAATCCCTCCGGATTACCCTTTCCTTTACCCATTCGAACCTCGGCAGGCTTCTTGGTGTATGGCTTATCAGGGAAGATTCTGATCCAGATCTTACCTTCACGCTTCATATAACGTGACACTGCCTGACGAGCAGCCTCGATCTGACGGCCTGTAAGCCAGCAATTCTCCAAGGTCTTGATACCGAAAGAGCCGAAAGCAAGCTGGTTTCCTCTCTGTGAGAGTCCCTTCATGCGGCCTTTCTGCTGCCTTCTGAATTTTGTTTTCTTTGGTTGTAACATTGCTCTATTACTTTTTGATTAAAACTTTCGCTTTTTCCCTAAATAATTGATTATCAGCTGGTTGGGCATAGTCGTCCTCAATTATTGGGATGCAAAGATAGTAATTTTTCTTCAAATGCAAACAAAAATGTAAAAAAATTTCAACATTTTCGACCAAAGTTTTGATTGGCTAAAATGCGCAATTTCACCAAGTTACGAGACCTGTTAAAAAATTAATGACGACATTTTTGACCAACAGCAAAACTTCGTAAATAGACTTTGGCATAAAGGCGGTTTTCAAAGCTTTTCATTTGGGCCTGAACCTAGCCAGCATCCGGCAACAAAATCAGGACACAGCACCCGAAAACAAAATATGGCCAGGAAACGGCTGCAGAATCTGGACAAAGACAGTGAAAAAGACCGTCTGGCCAGAATAACACTGCATAAGCTGGACAAAGGGAGCTGTAAGCAAAGTATCTCCAGAATATATTCTCAGAAACTGGACAAGATTATCCGAGAACGGGATTTGGCCAGAAAACAACTGCAGAATCTGGACAGGGACGACAAGAAAGACCGTCTGGCCAGGAAACGAGGACGAAAACTGGACAAAGACAGTGAAAAAGACAGTCTGGCCAGAATAACACTGCATAAGCTGGACAAAGGGAGCTGTCTGCAAAGTATCTCCAGAATATCTTCTCAGAAACTGGACAAGATTATCCGAGAATAGGATTTGGACAGAAAACCTCTGCCGAATCCGGACAAAGCTACCTGAAAGCAAGACCTGTCCAGGAAACGAGAACGGAAACTGGACAAAGACAGTGAAAAAGACAGTCTGGCCAGAAATGCACTGCCGAATCCGGACAAAGCTACCTGAAAGCAAGACCTGTCCAGGAAACGAGAACGGAAACTGGACAAAGACAGTGAAAAAGAC
>JAFQHT010000145.1 GCA_017397825.1 Bacillota bacterium
CGCCACGCCGTAGTCGGTTTCATGGTTTCCAAGAGTTACCACATCGGGAGCAATTGCGTTCATAATTTCGATAGTGCTCACGCCCTTGAATTCTGAATCGATTACCGAGCCTCTGAACATATCGCCTGCTATGCAGTACAGGGTGTTTTTTTCTTCTTTTCTGACTTTGTCAATGTATCCTGACAGCATGCTTACACCGCCGACCAACTTGTCGTCTGTACGCTCTTCTGTAAAATCACCATGCATGTCATTGGAATGTAAAAGAACTAATTTCTTATATCTGCCCATATCTGTCCTCCTGTTTTATAGTACCTATAATATAATTCCGCCGCACTGCGGACAGTAAAGGGAACTGTCCGATACCACGATGCTGCAGGCTTGGCATACTTTGTGGCGGGCGCTGTAGCTCTGATAGAGCGTCATCTTTGGCAGCGGTGCTCCGCACTCCCGGCAAAACAGTTTGTCTGCAGGTACCGGTTCACCGCAGTTTCCGCATATTTTGAGACGTTTCATGACCTGCGGCCCGAATCCCAGGTGCCGCATGCTCTCAATTCTTACTTTTTCAATCTGCTCCATTTTCATGTCCACACCTCCCCATATCGGAGCCGTGTTCCGCACTTCCGGCAAAATACATCTTTATGGGATACGCCGCGTCCGCAGTGGCTGCAGAAGTTTGGCGTTCCTTCCCACGGAGCACAGTCCACACACTCACAAACATCTGCATTGAACATTACATCGCTGACCCATCGGCCGCATTTTCTGCAGAAATTGAAGGATGCCTTTCCTTCTTTTTCCCATGCGATCTGCAGTGCTTCTTCTGCGGTCTCTGCAGCAACGGGGCCGGTTGTATGTACGGCGACACCGGACAGTTCACAGTAGAAACGGAATCTGATACCCCCATTAAACTCCACGGCTGTAAATTTTGGAATTCTCTGCTGTTTCTCTGTCATGCGGTACCTCCTTCCTCATGCATGTTCGTACATGTTGTATTTTTTCTTTCACGTTTTACTCTGTTTTGACTTGACCGTCATAATATGTTATATTATTAGAATAATATGGGCGGTTTCTGTTTTCGTTGGCGCGTCTGCAGAAACCATATGTCAGAAGCCCTCTCTGGCATACGGAGGATACCCTTTTCACCTTTCGGTGAGGAGCTCTATACCCACCTTCCAGCTGCCTGTGACCAAAATTTATACTATTTCCATACTTTTGTCCCCACCCCAAATGCTCAAAAGGGTGGGAAATCATAAAAAAAAGTGTGAAAAATTCAAAATCAGGAGGGTTTTTCATGAAAAAATTCATTACACTGCTTATCTGTCTGGCGATGCTGCTGTTCACCTTTACCAACTGCGGAGAAAAGGACATTATGGACCCGGATCATCCGGTAACCCTGACCATGTGGCACAATTACGGCGGCGACATGCAGGAAACCATGGACTATCTCATTGACCAGTTCAACGGTACCGTCGGCAAGGAAAAAGGCATCGTCATCAACGTGACTGCCATCTCTTCCAGTTCCGAGCTGAATAAAAGCCTGGATATGATTGTGAACGACGATCCCGGTGCACCGGAAATTCCGGACATTTTCACCGGCTATCCGAAGATTGCCGTCAAGTTCCAGGAAAAGGACATGCTGGTAAACCTTGATGATTACTTCAGTGAAGAAGAAGTGGCCGGTTATGTGGAAGCTTTCGTGGAAGAAGGACGTCTTTCTGACGGTGGTCTCTACGTATTCCCTATCGCCAAATCCACGGAAATTCTCTATGTGAATCAGACGCTCTTCGACCGTTTTGCAGCGGAAACCGGTGCTTCCATTGAGCAGCTCTCCACCATGGAAGGCATGATGGAAGTCTCTGAAATGTACTATGAATGGAGCGGAGGCAAGCAGTTCTACGCCGCAGATTCCTGGTTCAACTTCGCAGAAGTGGGCATGGCCCAGCTGGGTGACAGCATCTTTGATGATTCCGAAGAACTGGACCTGAGCGGAGACACTTACGAATATATTTTCAATACGGTTTATGATGCAGCGGTAAAGGGCGGAGTGGCCATCTACGACGGTTACTCTTCGGACCTGTCCAAGACCGGTGATCTGGTATGCTCCTCCGGTTCTTCTGCCGGCATTCTTTTCTACGGCGACACCATCACCTATTCCGACGGCACCGTAGAAGATGTGGAATACAGCATCCTGCCTTACCCGGTATTTGAGGGCGGCAGCAAAACGGCTCTCCAGCGCGGCGGCGGCCTGATGGTGGCAAAATCCACCCAGCAGAAGGAATATGCAGCCTGTGAATTCATCAAGTGGCTCACTGCATCGCAGCAGAACATGAAGTTTATCGAAAAGACCGGATATCTGCCGGTTACACGTCAGGCCTTTGAAGAAGACATGACTTCCCACCTGCAGAATCTGGAAGATCCGCGCATTGCGAAAATGCTGACTGCAGTCATGGACATGTACGAAGACTACACCTTCTTCACTGCACCGAACTATATCACCTTTGATGATGACAGCAGCTGGTATGAAAGTGAATTCAAGGCCATTCTGTCCGCACAGCGTGCAGAATACCTGGACGGCGAAGAGGTCTCTGCGGCTGATGCACTGGCCGCACTGAAAAAGTAATGGTCTCCATTTCCCCTGAAATTCAGAGAAAGGAGGCTCCGGCAGTATGATCAGACAGGCTTTCAGCTTATGGAAAACAGAACGGCAGAAAAAAGGAACGACGCTGCACCGCCGGCTTGTCCTCTTTTTCCTGTCCGCAACCGTCACACTGGTTCTGCTCTTTACCCTTCTCATGGTACTTCTGGGGATGACCGGGGAGGAAGAAAAGGCAGTCCAGAACTATTTTAACAACGCAACCAACAGTATCTCTGACTCGATAACGGAGGACTTCGGAAGAATTGCCGTGGAAGGCATCAATCTGGCAGAATCCATTTCTTCCATTTCAGAGAACTATTTTGAAACCGCCGGCATTACCCCTGCGGATCTGCAGGGAAGTCCGGAATACATCGAAGGTCTCCTGTCCCAGCAGGCACCGCTCCTTCTTGGAACCATCAACAGCCGTACCTGCGGCGGCGTATATGTCCTTCTGGACGCTACGGTAAAACCGGAGGCCGAAGGCGCGGATTTTGCCAAGTCAGGATTGTTCCTGAAGAAGACCCAGCCGAACCACACCCAGGTGGTAGGAGTGAAACTCCACTTCCTGCGCGGACCGGCTTCCATTGCCCGTTCAGTGGGCATCGAGCTTCTGGGCCAGTGGAAGATGGAGTACGATATCGAAGGGCAGGAATTCTTCACACAGGTTATGGAGACAGCCCGGGCCAATCCGGATCTGCCCCTTTCCCGCCTCTATTACTGGTCCGGACGGGTGCAGCTGAAGGATAACAGTGAAGCCGGATTTCTTCTCTGCGTACCGCTGCGCGCCAGCGACGGAACCGTATACGGGGTCTGCGGCATTGAAGTCAGCGACCGGATGTTCAAGACCCACTACACACCGGCATCAGATACGTATGACAATGTGTTTGCCGTAGCAGCTCCATCGGACAGCGCCGGCCTGAAAACATCACAGGGCATCATTGCAGGCAACTATTATCTCACCGGCAACCGGCTCAGTGATGACCTCCGCTTCGCAGGAGAAAAGAACGGATTCCAGCAGTTTGCCATCAATGGTACATTTTACAGTGGCAAGTCCGCCTCCATCCGCCTCTATCCGGACAATTCCCCTTATGTGGATGAAACCTGGTCTGTGGCACTGCTGATGCCATCGGATATTCTGGACGAAGTCATGAGAGGAAACCGTTCCCAGTTCATTCATATCGTACTTGCACTGCTGGCCGCAAGCCTGATTGGCTCCTTCCTTATCAGCCGTTATTACCTGCGGCCTGTAACGGAAGCCCTGGATTCCATCCGTTCCTCTTCCGGCATGGTGGAACACCGGCGAGCCGTACCGTATCAGGAAATTATGGACCTGTTTGAATTTCTGGATCAGAAAGACCGGGAACACGAGCAGGTGCGCAGTCAGTTTGAAAAGGTCCAGCTGGACAATTCCCGCCTTGCCTACTCACGTAAAACAGAGGTCGATCCGGACAGCTACCAGCAGTTCCTGGATAATCTGTCTACCCTGACGCCGACCGAGCGGGACATCTTCAACCTGTATATCGACGGACGTTCCGCGAAAGAAATCCTGGATATCGCCGGTATCAAGGAAAACACGCTGAAATACCATAACAAAAACATCTACAGCAAGCTGGGTGTCACTTCCCGCAAGGAACTTCTGCGCTACGCGGCACTGATGAAGCAGGAGTCTCCGGTAAGATGAAACAGAGCATATAAAAAGGGCTGAAAATCAGCCCTTTTTGTGTATATATTGTTTCTTATTTTTTATGTAATAAGCTTACTACCTCGCAATGTGTCAACCCTTGTATCTCGCGGCACAATTGTTGGTTCGCTATTATTATTTGACGGCATTTTGTCATGAGATTTTTTTCTTCCTTTCTGGATTCTGTTCTTTGAATTATTCCAAGTATCTTCAAAACCAGTCTTATATACAAAGACTAATCGATAAGGATCTATTTTTCCATCTTCATTATACCCTCCGACAAGTACTTTTTCAATTACACTTTCGAAAATCTCCCTGTCGAATTCCATTGTTTCTTGATAATTCATCAGTTTCTTTTTGAATTCATTAATTCTGCTTCGTATGGGTGCTTTATTATCCTCCAAACTCTGTAACTCTTCAATCGCCAATTCATACTTTTGTAATTTCAAAGCCATTTTTTTATCAGCTTGCTTATACAGCTCTGCTTCCACATTTCCTTCCAAATACTGATTAAGAAGAGTATTCCGTCTTAGTCGGAGATTATCATACTTCTTCGTAACCTCTTCCAGTTTGCTTCTATCATCATTGGCTGTCAGTACCTTCTCAACCTGTTTAAGAAAAGTGTCAAGCAGTTCTGGATTATCCTTGCAAATCAGTTTATATGATTCCACAAAGGCTTCTTCTATCAACTCTTCCGGAATAGATTTCGAATAGACACAATTCTTTTTACCAGTTTTACTTGCCTGAACACATTGCCAGATATGTTTTTTATATTTAGATGCGCTGTGCCACTCTCTTCTTGACATGGAGCTCCCACAAAAGCTGCATTTCAGCATTGAACTGAATGCATATTTTCGACTCCATTTATCGCGTTTTCCTGGTTCAACCATATTTCGGCTTCCATTCCTATGGTTTAATATTGCCTGAGCTTTTTCAAACATCTCCCGGGAAATTATAGGTTCATGATGGTCACGGACATAGTACTGATCCTGCTCCCCGCAATTCATCAGCCGTCTTTTTGTAATCGGGTCAACTGTGTAAGTTTTCCCCATCAGTACATCTCCTATATACTTTTCGTTACGGATAATCCCAATTACGGTATCATTATTCCATTTATTCCCTCTGATTGTCTTAATCCCCTGTTCATTAAGTTCCCTGGAAATGATAGTCCCACCTGCGCCACTCACATATCTGTCAAAAATATACTGCACAACATGTGCCTCATTTTTATTCACGGTGATAGCTTTTGTAACAGGGTCATAATCATAACCCAGGCATCTTCCGAATCCCACGATTTCTCCACGCTTCATCTTCATCTGAAGACCCTTTTTCACATAAGAAGAAGTGTTTACAACTTCCTGCTGTGCAACAGAACTTAGTATGGTAAGCAGAAACTCACCATCCGTCAGCGTATTAATGCGTTCTACTTCAAAATACACTGCTACATTCTTTGCCTGAAGCATACGCACATACTTGATTGTGTCCAATGTGTTTCTGGCAAAACGAGGGATGCTTTTAGCTATAACCATGTCAATTTTCCCATCGAGACATTGGCGAATCATTTTTTGGAATTCTTCACGGGTATCTTTCGTACCGGTTATTGCCTTATCTGCAAAAACCCCTGCAAAAATCCATTCTTTATTGTTCTTAATTAAGTCGGTGTAATGCTGGACCATCGAATTATAGCTTTTTATTTGGTCTTCATCATCGGTACTTACTCGGCAGTATGCTGCAACACGTAATCGTTTTATTTTATGGAGACTTCCACTTCGAGCCGCGACATCCGTAGCTTTTATTACTTCTACTTCCATGATTGCTTCCTTTCTCCTGCAGTCTCCAGTAATCCAGTACCTGTCCAAAGATTTATACGGTTACATCGGAGACCACCCCATATTTCTTTCGAAGTTGATTAATTATCAGCTGATATTCGCTGTCTGAAATCAGTTTCTGTTTTTTCAACTGCTTCAGCATCGCTATCTGCATGCTATAATCTAAAAGATTGCTTTTTACCATCTTTGCACCTCATTTTACTTATCTTTTCAAAAAAGTAAAATGTGCGAATTCATAAATCGCACATTTTACAAGTATCGCATAATGTATTATGCTTAAAATTTTGTTGCTAATTGCAGTGACAAAAAGTATTACAAATGCCCCTTGGCACTGCAATTAAATAATTTACCAGGCGGCCGCTGGCGATGCGGCTCCACGGGCTTCTCACCCCTTTTCCATATTAAGCTGCTCCCATTGCGTGATCCCTGGTGGGGCTGTGGCTGAGCAGGAGTATCATTATCCCCAATCGCCTGTCATCGCAGATCCGGAAGCCATCCGGATTCTCAGCCCAGTTTGAATCGCTCGGTCAAAACTGACCATCCTGGCGAACCGGCTGAAGTGCTTTGCGCTCATCACGCCTGCGTTGGGAACGTACCTGATAAAGTATATGCAGTTTTCATGGTCCATATAATGTGAGACTGCTGCCTCACACTATACGGACATTTTTACGGCATATCCACAACAGGTAAAAATAAAATTTTTTCAAAAATTAAAAGATTTTTTTGCGGATCTGTTTCAATGTGGCCGAAATCCTCTGCTGGCTCACATTTTCAGCCTGAGCAATCTCGTTGATGCTCATTCCATGCAGACGCATGGCCAGACGTCTTTGCTGTGTCTCCGTCAATTCATGTATCTTTTCACCGATTTCATGTTCAATTTCCTTTTCCAAAAGAAGCCCTTCCGGAGTATCCTTGTCAAAGTATTCTTCACCCTCATATGTGATTGCATTGAGGGAATAATTATGTCTGCGTTCTTTTCTGTTTGAATTTGCTTCTCTTCTGCGGTCTTCAATGATAAATGCTGCTATTCTGTCTTCATCCGCAAACTCCAAATTTACAGATTTTCTGTCCACAAAAATATACCTTATTTTAATTGTCACGTCCGCATATGCCCTGCACCACACATTTTTTTAATATAAACAGTGCAGTATTCCTCCTACCATACGGGCATATCCGGCAGGGTTTCACAACAGGCATAAGCAAAATATTTTTGAAAAGCAGAAAAGACGTCACCCGGTTTTATACGAATCACGTCTTTTGCATTCCATTCAGACCTCCGGTTTTCCGGTCAGCCTAATGTTTATATATTATTCTATGGCAACCTATCTGCTATTTCACCTTAATCTTCTTCACACTGCTGTAGCTTCCATAAACTTTCGTATCATTCACTACCTTATAGGCACGTACCTTCACATAGTAGGTCTTACCCTTCTTCAGCTCCTTGATGGTCTTGGAGCGGGACTTGGAAGAGGAATCCTTTACGGATACGGTCTTTGTGTTCTTGGTGAAGTCCTTGTCTGTGGCAATCTTAATCTGGAAGCCATCTGCCATCTGCTGGTTGGTCCAGGACACCTTTAAGGAACCGGACTTCGGAGAAGTAGCCTTAACACCTGCAGTCTTTGCAGGGATGTTTTCAAAATACTGTGCCAGGGCATAGTAGGCCTGCTCGGTTGCCATCAGGTTTACCACTGGTTCATAGCCGCCGCTTGCATGATTTACATGGCGGAAACCGCCTGCATCAGCACCGTCATTGTCGTAATAAGTCATCATGGCATCCAGTACGGTTTTACCATTTTTCTTAAAACGCTTGTCAGTATTAGCATTGATACCCAGGTTGGAAAGTGCACTTACCACCTGTGCACTGCTTTCCAGCGTCGGAACACCCCAGCTGCTGAAGCCACCGTCTGCATCCTGCATCTTGGACAGGCAGTTGATAGCCTTGTCGATGGCTGCCTTTACCTTCTTCTGTCCGGAGTATGGTGCCAGGGATTCCAGACCCATGGCAGTCAGGTCAGGGTCAGATACGCTGCCGCTCAGTGCCCATCCGCCATCCGGCAGCTGATTTTCAATCATATAGTTAATCAGCTTCTGACGGGTTGTGAAGTTCTCAATACCGGCTGCTTTCTGCTCTGCTGCAGTCATCTTTGGAATGTCATAATCACCTGCATCCAGGGCACGGAGTGCGAAAATCGGACCGTTGATGCCCTGCCATACTACCTTATCAAAGTCCGCCAGCATGGCCACCATATCATAGCCGTTAATATCGGTTGGATCAAGGCCCAGTGCTGCGTAGGCAATAATCACACGGGAGTATTCGGTGTACTTTCTGTCATGGAGAATGCCTTTCACGCCGCGGTAACCATCTTCCAGTGCTGCTTCCACAGTCTTCTGATAGCTCTTCACATAGGAGTCCGGGAAGTCGTAGCCCGCTTCTGCCAGACCGTACATGAGCCATTCGCCTCCGATGGAACCAAAGGCAGGTTCTTTGATAAGATTGTAAAGATAGTCGCCGGTCTTTTCCCAGGCAGCCTTTACATCGCTGTAGGATGCTGCAGAAGCACTTCCCGCACTGCCCAGGCACATAGTCAGCACCAGAGCCAGAATCAGAAGCAGTGATACTAATTTTCTTTTCATTCTTTTTTCCTCGCTTTCATTCGCCTTTTATGCCATGGAGTTATCGCCTACGTCCTTGCCCAGGTCGCAGGTATAAACCCACTCAATTACATCGCCGTCACGGAGATAATATGACGAGCATCCGTAGTTCGGGAACCAGCCGTTAACCTTGTACATCCATCCGGACAGCGGACCGCCGTCAAACTCGTACAGGTAGTTGATTCCTTCAATATAGTTGGATTCATACACCGGAGTGAAACTGAATTCCATGTGTACCCCATTGTTTCTGCAAACGGTGTTGAGTACATCGAACACGGTGTTATCCGTGGTTCCCTGATATACCACATCCTTCAAAATCCATCCGTCTTCCGGTATGTAATCGCGGATGGACTCGGTTTCCAGCTTGCTCATGTCACTGGAAAGGGTCTCGCAGCTGATGCTGATGGTCACAGTCACCGGCTCCGGTACATCTGGCTTGTAGGCACGGTTGCCGTCATTGGACGCGGTCGGGTCTTTGCTGTTGTCAACCTTCAGTTCTTCTGCTGTCATGTCCTTTGCTTCTTCTTTGGTCGGACGGTCATCTGCAGGTTTCTGTTCAGGCTCATCAGCCTGGTCTTCTTCAGCGGACTGGTTATCAGAAACATCTTCCTGTTTAACATCAGTCTGCGTTTCATCATCCTGCTGCAGTTCATCAGACTCAGACTGCTGGATATTATCACCGGTCTGCTGTTCTTCCTGAACCTGCTGCTCCTGCTGGTAATCTACGATGTTGCCCTGTCCATCGGGAAGCAGTGCATCTTTGCCTTCAATGCTGAAAATAGAGGCGGTGTAGATGACTGCCGCAATGGCAATCACGCCAAGCACAATGCGGCGGATACGCTTCTTTCTCAGGTTCTTCGCCAGTTCTTTTTGAAAATCGTGTTTTTCTTCCATAGATACCCCCTATTTATATATCCCATATTTAATCTTAATTCGTTCAATCTTGCGTATCATCGGATCACCCATGAGGAAGATGCAGAAAGCTGCCGCAGCCCCGTGAGCAAGGTCATAAGGAAGCCCGGATACATACAGCAGCCTAAGAGTGTTCCAGTTTAGGCCACCGCTTTCACCCATTCCCATGGATGTAACGAAACTGCAGATATTCATCAGGCCGCCATAGAGAATTACGGTAGTGAAGAACGTAAATACAGTGATTGTGATGCTATCTACCGGCATTCTCTTTCGCTGGAGCAATACCCCCGCCATAAGTCCAAATACGCCGCAGGCATACACAAGCCAAGATGCCTCTTTAATCAGGTTCCAGCCGCATACAAGGCATATTACATAAGCTGTAATCTCAAATGCCGCAATGCACAATACCGGCCCCATCACCACGGAGAAGTTTCTGGATTTCAGCCGTTCAGTCTTCTGTCCCAGTTCCACCTTATTAAAGGTCAGCCCCGCAAGGAAGCCTAAAAGCCCCCAGCAGAACATCTGCCAAGGTGTCCACGGCCCCTGTCCCATATAGAAGTTGCAGACAAATCGTGAGAGTGCTCCTACCAGGAAGCCTGCTTCCGGTCCCATGGCGATACCTGCCACAATAACCATGGCAGTCCCAATCTGCAGAGGTACCGTCACATGAAGGAACATGTGGGCTGCCACCGTGATGGCGCTCATCATGGCAACCAGCACGATTTCACGGGCCTTCGGCTTTCTCTTTTCGAAGACCATGAAAAACGGTGCCATGCAGCAGATAACTACACCTACGCTGATAATCATGTAATACTTGCCGCCGTCAAGGACGGTGGATAAAGCAATGAGAGCCGGAACTGCCACGAAAATCATCATCGCAGCCATGGCGGTACGCTTCCTTACGGCTTTTGCCCTTACCGGATCGTATTCTGTTCTGCCCATGCAGCCACCTCCTCCCAGGTCACAAGGTTTTCATTCCACTGACGCACGATGCGGTTTGCAGTGGTAGTATAGAAGCTGTTTCCCGCAAAGAACGGTCTTGCAGGGCCTGCAGACACCACATCCCCGTCAAAGAACATGGCGCATCGGTCGCCGTACTCTGCACAGAATTCCACGTCGTGGGATACCATGAACAGGGTCACGCCCTGCTCTTTCAGCTTCTTAAAGATGCCCGCCAGGGTAATTTTAAAGAACGGGTCAAGGCCCTTGGTCGGTTCATCAAGTAATAAAATCTTCGGTTCTAAGAGCAGGATTTTGCCAAGGGCCAGTCTCTGCTGCTCACCACCGGATAAGTCATATGGGTGAGACTTGCGAAGATGGCTGATTTCCATTGTTTCAAGCATATTCTCTACCCTTGCTGCCACTTCTTCAGGCGGGAGCTTGCGGTCATAGAGTGCTTCTGCCAGTTCTTCTTCTACTGTAATTTCGGTAAAGAGAGCCTGCGGGTTCTGCGGTACCATGGCCATCACGTGCCCCATCAGCTTCCCTGTATTTTCCTTGCAGACTTTCAGGCCGTCTACAGTGATACTGCCCCTCTGCGGTTTAATCAGCCCCGCCACGGCTTTTAAGGTGGTGGACTTACCGGCACCGTTACCGCCCATGAGGCAGAACAACTCGCCTGGCTTCACTTTCAGGTTCAAACCACGGAGTACTTGTGGACTGGTTCGGTCATACTGATGCCACAGGTCTTTGATTTCAATAATTGCATCCCCCGGCAAAATCTCCTCTTCCGGCATTCTCACAGGGTCCAGAGATGCGGATTTTGCGGAGTCTTCCAGAACTGCTTCCAGCCAGAGCCGGCCGTCACGGATGGTCAGAGGTGCTATACGCTTGCCATCGCTGGTGCGATGAAGGCCCTTTTGCATTTTACTGCCGCCGCAGGCTGAAAAAATCTTCATAACAGACGGAAGACCATAGAACATAGGGTGGCGTTCCCCCGCGGAGTTTCCTGCCAGGAAGTCACCGATTTTCCACGGGCTGTCACCAGCTATAATGCGGCCCTGATCCATAACCACCACCCGGTCTGCCATTGGAATCAGGTCTTCCAGGCGGTGCTCGGAAATGATGACGGTGGTGCCAAGGTCACGGTTGATTTTGTAGACGGTTTTCAGGAACTCCTCTGCAGCAATCGGATCAAGCTGAGAAGTCGGTTCGTCCAGGATAAGGACTTTCGGCTGCATGACCATAACGGATGCCAGGTTCAGAAGCTGTTTCTGACCGCCGGAAAGTTCGGACACGCTCTTGCGGAACCAGGTCTGCATATCGAAGAAGCTTGCCATTTCGGCTACTTTGCGGCGGATAGTCTGGTTGTCCATGCCCAGGCTTTCAAGACCAAAGGCCAGTTCATGCCATACTTTATCGGTGACAAGCTGGTTGTCCGGGTTCTGCTGTACGAAGCCGATGTCGGTGGTACTGAGTCTGTCAGGAAGTTCTGCGATTTCCACGCCGCCGTACAGAACGCTGCCTTCCTTATCACCATAAGGAATCAGGTTCTTTTTCAGCTGGCGAAGGAGCGTACTCTTGCCGCAGCCGGATTTGCCGCAGATGACGATAAATTCGGACTGCTCTACATCAAGGTTTACATCACGGAGTGCGGGACTTTCTGCCAGCGGATATGTAAAGGTTAAATTTCGGATTGCAATGCTTGCCATTTCTTTTCTCCCAGTATACCAATGACTGCCGGTGTGAACAGCAAAATGCCGTATGCCGCCAGCGTCAATATTCTCATAAGATTCCATGTGCCCAGCACAATGGTCGGATAGTAGTTAATTGTGGTAAGGCCCATGATGCAGCCAGCCGCAGTCAGAAGTCCCAGGATGGTCATGAAGATAAGCAGCTTCTTGTCCCGGTCTGTGAACTTGAACAGGTGGAAGCTGGTTCTTCCTTTCAGGCCGTAGCCTCTTGCTTCCATGGAGTCGGATGTTTCAATGGATGCTTCCAGTGACCAGGAAATAAGAATAGAAACTTCCTTCACCGTCTGGCGCACCTTTTCCAGGAAACTCTTTTCCGTGTGGCGGCCCATGCACCGCTGTCCCATGGAGATTTCGGTATACCGGCTCTTTAAAAGAGGGATAAAGCGGAAAATCATGGACAATGTCAGTGCCAGCACCGGCGCTGCCTTACCGAAGAGGTAGATAAACTTATCGGATGTCATAATCACATTAAAACAGGAAAACCACACAATCACGGAAGAAAGCATTACCGCCCCAGCCAGTCCGTAAATGAAAGATTCCAGTGTAATGCGGTTTCCGAACAGGTAAAAGAGCACGGTTGCTCCGTTATGTGTAAAGAGTGTATTGATAACGGCCATGAGAATCACGACCGGAATTGTCATAAGTAAGTTGAATTTCAGGCCTTTGCTGCCGGACAGAATGTATGACCAGGTCCAGCTCGCGGCCAGTGTCAGTGCCAGGAAAGCCGGGTCCATGCTGAACATGGTGATTCCGATGGCAAAGACGAAAAATATGAAGTTTACAGCAGGGTGATACCCTGCAAAGGTACTGGTTTCACCCAGTCCTGTTCTGTTTTTTTCAGTCATTTAAGCTCCTAATACAAAAAACGAAAATATCAACAGGTCCCGGGCAGGGTTTCTGCCCGGGATTCTGCTGATTGAATGAGTTTACCTCATGGAAAACCCCTTGTGATTTTTATTGCAGGATATTACTTGCTCCAGGTTCTGCTTGCATATCTGCACTGCTTCAGAGCAGTTCTTGCAATCAGCTTGCCTTCTGCATCGTATACCTGTACGCGTACCTTGTAGTAGTACTTGGTACCCTTCTTACCGCCAGTCTGAGTATAAGTTGTAGTGTCCTTAATCAGTCTGGAGCTGTACTTGGAAGACTTCTTAGTGGATCTGTAGAAGTTGTACTTCACGGTAAATCCTTCTGCTTCCAGTTCTTCAATGATAGCCTTATCAGCCTTATCCAGCTGTACGGTTACCTTAATATTCTTCTTGGCAGTCTTGGAAGAACGTGCTACAGGAGTCAGGTCAGCAATCAGAGCCTTCACTTCTTCTGCAGTCATAGTTTCTTCTTCAACTTCCAGACCGATTTCGTCAGCATCAACCAGTGCAAAGGTGGAGAAGTGAGGAGTATCGAATCTGTAGTGTTTCTTGCCGCCAACAGTCACTTCCTGACCCTTGAGGTGTTCAATCTTGCCATCGTCTCCGATGTGGATTGCTGCAACCTTCTTACCGTCAAGTTTAGTTGGAATTTCAACAGTTACAGTTGCCTTACCTTCGTTGAAGGAAGAAATAGTCTTGTCACCGGACTTGATAACAAGCTGGATAATGTGGCCGTTTTCACCTGCTGCCTGCTTGTGAACTGCAGTAGGAGCTTTCACTTCCACGATTTCCAGAGTTACGGTGCTTCCTGCAGCTTCAGCTGCTACAGTCTTCAGAACTTCCTGGTCGAGGGATACAGTACCGTTTTCGGTCTTTACAGTCAGAGCTGCAGTAGTATCTTCTACGATATCCTTTACAGTAGCAGTATCCAGCTGAACCTTAACGGTTGCTGCACCCTTAGTGTCATCTGCAGATACCTGCAGAACGATTTCGGAAGCCTTGTTTTCAGTTGCCTGCTTGAGAGTTTCGGTTACATTTTCTTTAGTAACAGTTGCGGTTGCAGTAGAACCAACGATAGTTACTTCGGTTGGAGTAGTGGTAGTGTTGGAAACTGAGCCAGATTCCTTGGAGGTGGTAACTTCAGTCTTTTCTTCTACTGCAGGAGGTGCCCAATCTTTACTATCCGGTTCATAAAAATAGTCATCTGTATAGTGGAATATAATTTTGTCACCGTTTTCTAAATACTGCTCAGCAACACTAAGTGCAGAATGTTTGCCATTCAGAGTGTACATCCAGCCGGAATTAGGTCCGTTCGTATACTCAGCCAGTTCTTCTTGTGTTCCTGGTTTTGTGATGCCCTGTACATAGTTACCCGTTTCATTTCTCCAGGCATATCCTGCATCCCTCAGTGCCATTTCAAAAACATCTCGCACAGTTGCATTGATGCTTACAGGATAATTTTTCACATAAATCCATGTCTGCAATCCACCAGTTTCCAAAGTATGGATCTTTTTGTCTGCAGAACTGTCATGAACACTATCTCCAAGCAAAGTAAATGATACATTAATAGTTTTCGGATTTTCTGGTGTATCAGCTTTAAGTACTGTCACGGTTATCGTCGTTTCAGCAGTATTGTACTTCAAAGTCACAGTCTGCAAACCATGCTGATTCTTATTGTATCCATTAATCTGAAGGTCGTTTAAATTCACAGAAGTTCTGCTTCCATCAGACCAATTTGCACTAACAGTTATTCCATTTAAATCCAAGTCATCCCCGATGATATACTGAGTCTTATACTCACCGCCAAGGCTTAAGCTGGTCACTATTGGTGTATCACTGATGACTGGATATTTTTCTCCCTGAATCCAATTCTTATAACTGGATTCAGAATTGTTTAATTCCTGTACAACAGTATTATCCGCTAATTCAGTTTCACTTCTTGGAGAACTGAATTTGTCTGCACCAACGATCGCACCTGTAACAGCACCTCCAATTCCATCAGCAGTGCCACAATTATCAAGGAAGAAATTTGTTGGATTGCCTTTTGTTTTTGTGAAATCATTTACGCACCCTATAATTGCACCGACATTTTTTTCGCCATAGAGCTTACCATAGAATAAGTTGTCTGACAGTGCATTGGCACCTTTAATTCCATAATCATCGCCGGTGTCATTATAATTGACATGGCCCACTTCTGAACCAATTATGCCTCCTACTTCTTCGACACCTTTAATATCAGCTGCTACATAACAATTATGTATTTGAACTACCGGTGTTCCTGAAGCACCTCCAATATATCCAGAACCTGCAATGCCGCCTACTCTCATACCGGATGCTTCTATTGTTCCTAAAAATGCACTGTTTTTTACAGTACACGGTCCTATAGACTGTCCTTTTGAACCGAATAAACCACCTACATAATCTACGCCATAAACTGCAGCATAGCTTTTACTGTTTTCAATGGTTCCATTAAAATCTCCACAGAAAGATCCAATTCGGCTTTGGTCTTTGTTATATCCAATAACAACACCATCTTCAATCAGACAGTTGCGAATATTAATGGCATTAACTCCCGATGCATATCCCCCGGCGAATCCCGATTTTAAAATCTTTGTTCCCGATTTTATGGTTACTTTTTCAATATCAATAGTTCGTAATTTTACCGTGTCATTTTGATATTCTCCTGTTTCGCCATAGTCAACTACATATTTGTCAAGTAAACCGTATCCATCAATATGATTTCCCTGAATTGTCATATTTTTAATCGTTGCATGACGTGCATAGTTCAAGAGTGGTTTCCCGTAATCTGCAATAATTAAAGAATACCCCTTGCCATCGATGGTTCCACTAAAAGGCTGCAGACTAATGCCACAATCATTCTCTTTTCCTCCAGGTTTCAGATTGCCGATTGGTTTCCACGTTTCTGATAACTCAATATTATTTGCAAATGCCAGAACCTGTCCTGAAAAGCTAAATGGCTGCCCAGCTTCTCCTTCAACTAACTTTTTCACGTAATTCAGGTCATCTTCGTTATGAATCAGATACGGATCACTTTCTGTTCCTGAGCCTTTCAGTCCAGTAACAACATCCGTAGAATCTTTAAATGTTACCTGTACAGGATTACTTACTATACTGTCTCCTGTAAAACCTTCAGACGAGACTTTAATTTCCGCATAATAGAAATACGATCCTATTACATCTTGTGTATCATTTAAAGTAACACTATATTTATTACATTTTTTCTCATCTTTAGTAGTGTTTCCATCGCTACGGCATTCAGTTGCGATTAGCTCACTTCCTTCAAAACTTGCTGTTTCATTGCGATACATGGAAATTTTATAATCTACACCTTCTATAGGGTCGTTATTCGAAGCAGCAAGCAAACCAATTTCAAACGATGGTTTCTCCCCTTTGAACAATATATCCTTACCACTTATCTGGAGAGGTATCAAAATTTCAGGAGCAGTAAGTGTGCTTGATCTAACTTCATAGTTTATATCATTGGATGTAGACTCAAAAGATATACCATCAACTGTATAGGTAACAACACAGAAGTATTTTTCTGTTCCTATATATTTCGTTGAAGGCTGATAGGATGATTCTGTTGCACCATTGATTATTTTTTTATTTGTTCCCAGATATCTGTACCACTGATAAGATAATGTTCCTTCGCCATCTGTCGGTTCACTCACAACAGCCGTCAGCATTTTTCCACTGCCTTTTTCAGTAGTCACATCGTCGATTTTTTCTATAACAGGAGATAAGTCCTTTTTACATACGAATAAGGTGTATTCAGTCTCTAATTCCCCATTTTTGACTTTGATAGGAATGCAGGCACGATCTGATTCCGGTGTAGGCTTGTATTTGGTCAGTTCATATTTATTATTTTTAGCGTCATACTTTTCTTCACCTACCCATATTTCTGTTTCCGTACTATCAATCTTAGTTGTTGTTGATTCAAGATTTAAATTAATTTCATTCGCAGCAGTAATTGTAGTAAAATTATTATTATATGGGTCAACTACAGAATTAAATGCCGGAGTAACAGTCAAATTATCTGTTCCCACGCTCACGCTTAAAGTTTTTAGGGTTAAGCTTCGCGTGATAAGGTAATCATACGAATCATAATTAACAAAGCTACCATCCTTATCCACTGGCCCAACTTTGACAGTCAATTTCGTTTGTTTTCCAGCAGGGAAGTTCTGAATTCTAAGGATTTGTTTAAACGGATCCGATGTGGTTTTCTTCGTTAATGCAATCTTGGTATTTTTTTGTTCGACACCATCGATTAGTAAAGAAACATGCAACTTTAAATCTATACAATCATCTGGTATAGTGATATTAATTTTTGAAGTCATATTTCTTGAGTCAGGAAGTACTAAACTATATTCTTTTGTATTTGCCTGGAAGACACAATCTTCGACAATTCCGCTAGTTACTAGTTGATTAACATTGAATGTGATATCTTCTACATACCCGTGTATCTCATTACCACTGTTGTCTGCTGGTTCACTCACAGTCTGCGGAGAATCCTGCTGCTGTTCCGAATTAGCACCCAGTTCCGTCAGGGCTGCAGCTGCCACAGTGCCGTTATCAACGGTTGCCACAGCGGCATTGCTGCTTAATTTAATCGTTTCCACGGGCACAACATCCGTACTCCCGCCATCTTCCACTGATGCCGATACTACAACTTCATCACCACTGCCTGTAATGGTTCCATCCTCAGCAAATGCCATACTGGGCATCATTGTGAAAACCATCATGAATACCAGAAGCAGTGAAATCAGTCTTGAACTTTTTTTCATGTTCTTTTTCATTTTATTATATTTTCCTTTCTCCGGACATCAGCTGCCCGGCCGCCTTTCGCAGTTTTATCTGCGATTTATCTATGTCAAACACTTAATGTACAAGTGTGGTTACCTAGTGGTCTGAAGGAGACATTCTGTTGCAATACGCTCTTCTCTGCACTTTTTACGGTTTTCCGCAGAACGTTTCCGCATCTCTGTGTGCTTCTTCCTATATTTTTCTTTTCTGTGCAGATGCTTCTCTGATACCGGCTTCAACCCGGCCTGTTCCAGAATTCTCGGCCACGGTCCGAATCTCTGTTTGAAATAGAACGCACATGCAACATCATCCTTTATAGGCAGCCGGCCAAGTTCTGCTGCCTTCTGGCGTAGTATATCCAGAAGTGCTTCATCACTCATCAGGGTATATTCCGCTGTGATGCGTTTTTCTTCCTGTGTCATTATTTACCCTCCTCCGCTTGTTTACGTGTTTCTGCAGATTTATCTCTTGCAGCCTGCAGTTTCCGTCTGCTGGCAGCCTTTCTTCTCTGATGGGTCTTGGAGGCCGGCTTCAGCCCTGCCTTCTCAAGCATTCTCGTCCATGGGCCGAACCGCTCTTTTAGATACCACGTCAGCTCCATCTCGGATTTTAATGGGCGGCGCCCCAGCTCTACAGCCTTTTGCTGCACCACTGCCAGAAGTTCCTCATCGCTCATCTGCTTATATTTACTTAATAAAAATTCTTCTTCCTCTGTTAAATGAAGTTTGAAATCGTCGAAATCTTTCATGTTCAAGTTACTTCCTGTTTCTATGTATTGAGAGAGCGGAGCAGCACCTTCGAGGGTTTTCTCTGCTCCGCAGAATGAAAAGACTATTTTTATAAAACAAAAAGGCTGTAACAAAACTACCAGATCTACTGGTAATTTCATTACAGCCCGGGTTTCCTGTAATAGGTACAAAAACAACAAAAAACACCTGTATCATTCCCCGTGATACTGTGCCTTCGCTTTTCCACTTTCATGCATGTTTTCTGACTTGTGCGTCATCGCGTTCTCCGTCTTCTCAAAATACTACAGGTTCCTGCTCATATTTCAATGACATAATGGAGAAAACTCTTCACCTACAGCGGCGGGTGCCGTACCGGACTTCGACCGGATTCCATCTTAGCCCCAGGCTTCCGTCGCCCAGGGAACATAAAAGCTCTATTTAATTGTATATTTTGCTTTCCATTACGATTTCACAGCCTGTCAGTCCGAGAAAGTATACTTCCCCGGATGCTTACAAACCACTTAAATCGTACATATTCTATCATCAAATATTCAGAAAATCAACTGTTTTCGTGCAGATTTTGAATAAAAATTATCTCAGGAGAACGGTCCGGGAAAGTATACTTTTCCGGACTTTTTGGTTTTTGTTGGAATTTCAAGGTTTTAGGTGATTTACGATACTTCAAAGTTGCTCATTATTTATGTTCCCGTTATCGGGCATACTATATCCGGGAGGTGATTTGAATTATGAATAAAGACATTGCCAAGCTCAGTCCTGCTGATATTGCAGCCATTTCTGATACAGAACAGAAGCTGAATAAGAACCGGGATACCAAGATTGCATTAGTTGCCTATAACACGAAGTAATTAAAAAACGCAAATGAAACGTATTTTTACGAATCATTTGCGTTTTGATTTATTTCTTGTCATTATGAAAAGCCAACATGCCGAACAGGTAAAGATGCTCCGACGACCATGCCAGTTCCAGACCGCAGCGTTCCGCCAGCTTAGCCACATCGATACAGTAGGCAGACATACAGCTGATTCTCTGGTCCGGATGACGGCAAGGAAGATTTTGACGGCGCAGGCAAGGCTCGCACAGCGGACAGCCGTTGTAACCGGAACAGAATCCATAATATCCCTGTTTCTCCATTTCGGCCTTCAACCGGAGCACCATCTGATTATGAGCTTTTTTAGCCTTCTGCACGGTTTCCTTGTCTTCATATCCTGCAATATCCCAAATTGTCTGAACGATCAGAACCCGTTCTTCTGCCAGAATGTTCTGCCGAAGAGCTTCGACCGGGCCGCAGTCTGGCGGGCAGGAATAATTGGCATTGTAATTGCCGCAGAGGTTCTGCTCACAGTAAACACGAAATTTCGCGTCCACCGGAACGTCTTCCGGCTTTATCAAAGCCGCACGGAAGCCATGTGCCTCCGCCATGAGAAGGAGTTCTTTTTCAGTCATAGATGATTACACCTCTTGATTACTTTGACATTCCGCCTTCCAGCAGAGTTTGTAAAGTGATTTGTTTGTTTTGCCTGCTGGCTGCAGAACGCCCACATCACATAACTTCTGCAAGTAGCGCCATGCGGTAGCCGAAGATTTACCTGTCAATTCTACAACTGTTTGAGTCTTGATTTCTTCGTGCTCTTCTAAATATTCAATAATATTATAAAGTTTTTTATACTCACTTTCTTTCAAAACTTCTTTCAAAACTTCTTTCATTTTTTCATTTTTTTGAATTAAGTTTGAATCGTCATTTAGAAATCCTTCATGGATAAACAGTCTTGAAATAAAATAGGTTCTACCCTCATCGGTTTCAAATTCCGGTTTTGGAGAGCCATTCGCTTCCAAAGCATCAAGGATTTTCTTAAATCCGGTATTTCTGCCTTCTGTCAAATGAAGTTCTTTCAGAAAATCTCCAACAGCAGAAGGAGTTCTTTTTCAGTCATAGTTAGTTACCTCGGTAGTTTGTACGGCAGTGGTGCTATTTTGTCTTTTAATTCACGCTTACCATTTCTGATTTGGTCTTAAAGTAAACTGCCCTTCCAATCTTGCTCTTTTCCAGATACCCCTGTTCTTCCAGATTTCCAAGTATCTGTTTTCTTAAATATGATGAATCGCTGATGCCTAAAAAGTCTGCAATTTCAGATACTTTATGTGCCTGATAATAACAGAATGAAAGCACTTTATCATCATAAACAGTCCCAGCACTCGGCGGAACAAATGTAAGAACAGGCAGATTGCTGTCTTCCACACCATCCATATAAGTCAGATCCGGAAGTACTAATGTAAAATGATCTGATGATGAGAAAATATATGGTTTATGATTATCGTCTGCATGTCTATACTCTTCCATTATCTTATCGAAACCTGTACCCGCAGCTTCCATCACTTTGCAGTTTACAAGAACTTCAGCAATCAGGCTGTTTCTTCTTTTTGAAATAATGCCGGATAAGTCATAAGTCTTTCCGATTTTTTCACCTCTGTAAAAGCTGCCCGGGGATGATATTTCGAGTCGGTCTTTAAACATATCCAGCTGAATCTGGGTGCCATCCAGAAAATAGTCCCGATGTGCTACAGCATTGATAATTCCCTCAAAAAGTGCTCGCTGCGGATATGCATCAATTTCTCTTCTGCCATCTCCCATTTTAACCATGGAATGATTCATTCGCTGTGTCACGAATTCCATCATATAGTTAATTGTCGCTATCAGATTGCCCTGAAAGCGGTTGATTGTCACAATACGTTCACTGCCTTTGTTAAAGCCGGAAAACAGTGAGCATTGAATTTCTGTCTTTTTATCATTGTAATTATCCGAGAACAATATCGCCCCATTGGCAAGCATTCCATTTTCATCGAAAAATCCCATCGACTGAAGAGCTTTTTCGGTCAGAACTTTCCCGCCATTATGCTTTGCATAAAATTCTTTAAGCACATTGAAGTCCGAAGAATTATATTGAACATCAGAAGCGAGAATATCGTATTGAGTGTTCTTACTTTTTACACTCATTTCTATGATTTCCTCATAGGTTGCACCATTGGTGAATCCATCTCTGCGCATAAATATGGATGGTATATTCTTGTACTTAACAATAACCGGCTTAATCACAGAGTCCTGAACATGGACGCATATAATAAACCTTTCCTGTTCTTTTACCTCATACCGAAGAAAGGAAATGCTCATCTGCGGTCTTGGTACCAGATGTTCATTCACCTGATTATTAAAATAATTGCGTTCATTATCAGCTGCAACCCGGTCAAATCCGATCAGTTTGTTTGTCTTGTCTTCTACACCGATATAAAAATCGCCGCCACTGGCGTTAGCAAAGCCTGCTATGGTTTTTAACCACCCAATTACATCTTCCCGATTCAGCCTGCTTTTACATTCAAAGCGGTCGCTTTCCATTTGTATATCTTCAATAAGTTCTTCCAGATACATATCGCCCCTCCATCTTACTTCAAGTTTATTTCATTTTACTTCAAAGTCACTTCAAAGTCAACTTCAAGTTCGCTTCAAACAAACTTCAATAATAATTGAAGTTCATGTCATTATTATATACTGTTTTCTGTAACTTACCCCTTACCATTCTCCTATTGACATCTCCCACCACTTGCCATATAATCAATCAAAACTTCCGAAGGAGACAAACTATGAAACCTGTAATTATAGACGAAAACAAAATTTACGCCATTGGATATTCTTATGCGACTGATTGGAAAAATCTCTGCCGTACCACAGACCGTGCTGCTTACTGGTCCGTCATTGATTTTTCAAATATGGATAAGTCTGCTTATGCCGGTATTGAGAACAAGTCCGGCATGGAGATTGCCTTCTGGTTATGCCGTGAAACCGGCGATTTTGAAATGAGGTTCTTCTTCGGCGAAAGAGTGGATGCTGTCGGAGCTGTACCGGAAGGCATGGAGGTGCTGGAAATCCCGGAAGCAAAATACGCTGTTTTCACACTGGATTCCCAGTTCACATCTGCAGATCAGTCAGCTTACGTCGAAGCAATTCGTAATCTGTGGCAGTATATCATCGAAGAATGGCTGCCTGGCAGCGGATACCGCCACGATGATGAGAAATGTAATTTCGAAGTGTACTCCGGTGATGTAATGCAGATTTATATCCCTATTTGCTGATTACTTTCCTTCAGCCGCTGATAGAAAGTGCTTCTGCTGACTCCGCTCAGCTTTACAGCTTCAGCTGCTGTAATCTTTTTCTGTTTATATAGTTTTATGGCCCGGACAAGTTCCGGGCTTTTGATTTTCTCCCTGCCGAAGTGTACACCCCTGGCAAGAGCCGCATCGATGCCCTCACGCTGGTTCTTGCGGATTTTGCTCCGTTCATTCTCGGCGACAAAGGACAGCACCTGCAGCACCAGGTCGGCGATGAAGGTGCCAATCAGGTCTTTGCTGATGGTTGTATCAAGAAGGGGCATATCCAGTACCCGGATGTCTGCACCGATTTCCTTGGTAATGCGCTGCCACTGCTGCAGGATTTCTTCGTAGTTTCTGCCAAGACGATCGATGCTTTCGACCACCACCAGGTCATCCTTCTTCAGTTTCTTCATCAGGCGGTTGTAATGGGTCCGGTCAAAATCCTTTCCCGACTGTTTATCGATAAAAAGATTTTTCCGGCTGATGCCCTGCTGGAGCATGGCGATAATCTGTCGTGCTTCGTTCTGGTCCTTGCTGGATACGCGGATGTAGCCGTAAACCTGCGGACCGGGCTGTATTCTTCTGCTCATGTATATCATTCTCCTTCTACGATTTCATCTCAGGAGAACGCTGCTGCGAATTGAGCCAAAAGAAAAGAAGCCCGGCTCTCCAGGCTTCCCTTCCACTAATATTAACTATGGAAAACAAAAAGTAACATTTTTCTATTCTTCTTCCGGCATAGGCCAGTACAGGCAGTAGGCCGGGTACATTTCACCGATGTACACCCACACCGTTTCCCCCATATCGATGTGTTTCTTAAAGGTAAGATCCGGGATAAATATCTTCAGTGCGGACCGCTTCTTTCCGATGAGAACCACCCCTTCTGCTGTCGGATTCTGTCGGAATTCCTCGATTTTTTCTCTCAGCCCTGCGATTCCGGTTTCCTTTCCGAAATTATCCGCAAAATCATCAATCGGCACGTATGCCACATTGTCCGGGTTTTCAAACCATTCTACTCTCATAGTGATACCTCCATGTATTGAAATTTTTTGTTTGGGTCTTGCAGGAGATGGGGCGAAGCTGCACACGGCACCCACGCCCCAAAATGAATGAAAAGAACAATTGCAATATAAAAAGCCTGATAGCCACTTGGGTCATCAGGTCCTGCAATCCTTTCCTGTTTCAATAAAAAAGCTGCGGCCCTGCCACAGCTGATAATCATTGATAGAAGAAAATCCTCACCCTAATTACCCGTAGTGTGCTTCGATAGTTATGGACTCATGCAGGTCTCCTGGCTCGGACGTCTTCGCACCTTCCGTCTTCCCAGTCTTTCGACCAGTGACATAAATGAAAGGCACTCTTTCCTTACAGTGGCGGGACCGCACAGGACTTTAACCTGTTTCCCTATTAACCGGCGTGCAGCCGGACATGAATCGGATATTCAGTTTATATGGGGAGTATAACACAGCTGCAGGCAGAATGTAACCCCCAATTTGAAAAATATAAAAAAGAAGGAGAGCATTGTAATATTGATATGCTCTCCTGAGTGTTTAACTATTTATTTACGGCATCCTTTAATGCCTTGCCAGCCTTGAATACGGGAGCTTTAGAAGCAGCAATCTTAACCACTTCTTCTGGATTCCTTGGATTTCTGCCTTCTCTTTCTTTTCTTGCCTTTACTTCAAAAGTACCGAAACCAATCACCTGTACCTTATCACCAGCTGCTAAAGTTTCTTCAATAGTCGCTACGAATGCGTTCAGTGCCGCTTCTGCGTTCTTCTTGGTTACTCCAGCCTTTTCTGCTACTGCAGTTACCAGTTCTGCCTTGTTCATAGTGTTCCTCCTGTAATTTTTAATACTTGATTATAATTCCTACAGTATTATATCGAAAATCATTGAAATTACAAGTATTATTTATCGAATAATGCCATACCCCATAATCTGACTGCTGTCTTGCAAATAGTATCTGCTTGCAACCTGGTTGCTGGTATTACCTTCGATGGCATATACCACGCCATGCTTGCACATTTCGACGATACCAACATGATCTGCCACTCCATCCTGTTCCCAATCAAAGAAGATCAGTGTTCCCGGTGATGACTTGTAATCAGTCTCTTCTGCTGCAGCAATCCACCTGCCCTGTTCCCGAAACCAACGAATCCCCTCATTGACTTCGGCGAACTTGGGTACCATGCCGTCCTCTATCAGTCCTGCTTCATCAGCACACCAGGACACGAAACATGCACACCAGTCCACCGGCTCTGTAAACCCGTACCACCGCCAGTATTTTTCTCCACCTTCAGTTCCTATTTGAGACTTTGCGATGGAAACCATCAAGGCGGGCTGTCCTGCCTCCAGATTTCCTTCGCCATCATCAGCCAGAAAGAAGAACATGGAAAGTGTGAACACGAAAAGAACCATAGCCAGAAGCACAACACTGCTGCTGACTATGGTTTGATTTCGTATTTGGTTCTTAATTCGTTTAATCTGGTAATTTCGCTTTCGCCTACGCTGAAGACGGCGGGTTCTCATAGCAGATTGCTGAGCTGTGTTCTGCCTGGTTGCTGCTGTCTGTGCAGCCTTCTTTTCCTTCTGTTTCTTCGCCGAAAACTGCATTACTTGTGGTCCTGCAGCCGCAGCACTTCCCGATTTTTCAGAGGTTGGTGTAGTATCCTGATTTTCCTTGATTTTCAGCCGTTTCACCGAAAAAGTGACCGCCAAAATGGACCTCTCAGCGACTTTTTTACCGGTGGTGGAAGTCTTGTACTCCGCATAATTCTGCGGATTCTGGCGGTTTTCGTTTTCTTCGTCGTTCTGATCAGATTTACTCTTGATTCGCATATTTTTCAGCATTGGTCGGATATCTTTCATCTTCAGAGGTTTGTCTTCATACTTACCCCTTACCTTAATGTCCATTTACGTATTCCTTTCCCCCGGCTTGGTAGTCATGAGCCGGTAAAGTTCCGTATTCTTCGGGAAATGATTCTCAAAAGGAACCATGGTATGTCCCACCTTCAGCAGCCCATGGCCTTCCGGCACATTGGTGATGTAAGATAGCTGCCTTTCGGAAATGTGCAGCAGCTTCGCCAGTTCTTGCCGGTCTGTCGGTGCCTGATTCATCATGATGATAAACTCGGAATTAGACAGCATAAGCCGTGCTGTCTGAGACCGCAGCACTTCCTCCAGATTTTGCGTGATACCGGTGCAGTACGCCCCGTATTTTCTGACGCGTTTCCACAGCGTAGCTAAGAACTGACCGGAATACTCATGTTGAAAGAGAATGTAGAATTCATCGATGAAGATGAAGGTCTGCTTCCCCTCCTGCCGGTTCCGGGTAATCCGATTCAGGATGCTGTCCAGGACCACCAGAATGCCTACACCCATCAGCTGCTTACCCAGTTCATGAATATCATAGCTGATGAACCGGCTGGTGGTATTCACGTTGGTCTGCTGTGCGAAGGTATTGAGAGAACCTCTTGTGAAAATCTCCAGTTCCAAAGCCAGGTCTTTTGCCTCCTGTTCTGGCTGCCGAAGAAGGTCCTCTCTGAAATCATCCAGTGTCGGTGGGTCGCCCTCATACCCACGCATCCGGTACGGCTGGTAGATATGCTCTACGCAGCGGTCGATGATGGACTTCTGCCCCCTGGTGAACTGATTACCGGTTATAATCTGCTCACAGAGTGATTGTAGAAACTGAGACTTCTCCGCAATTGGATCCTTTTCACCATAATACTTGTTGATGTCCATGGCGTTGATGTGGTTATCACTGGTAGCTGAAATCTCGATAACCTCACCACCGAATGCCCTCACAAAATCCGTATACTCCCGGTCCGGATCGATGACGATTACATCCGCATCGGTTGCCAGGACAAAGTTAATCAGCTCACTCTTTGCCATGAAAGACTTACCAGAGCCGGATACACCCAGAATAAAAGAGTTACCATTTAAGAGCTGCCGCCTGTCAGCCACAATCATGTTCTGACTGATGGCGTTCTGTCCGTAGTAGATGCCGTGGTCGTGGGTCACTTCCTGGACATGAAACGGCATGAACGCAGAAAGTGATTCCGTGGTGAAAGTCCGGAGAGCATCGATTTTGCGGTGTCCTGCAGGGAGCACCGTATTCAGACCATCCAGTTGCTGAAAGTGCAGTACACCCATCTGGCAATGACGCGCCTGGATGATATTCTGCAGCATACTGGTGTCTGCATCAAGCTGCTTCTTATCGTCTGCAGTATGAACCAGTGTCACTACCGCCAGCATCATCTGCTGATCCCTCATGGTCAGGTCGTCCAGGAACTCCTTGCTCTCCTTCATCTGTTGCTCCATGTCGTAAGGCACGATGGCACCGAAATTGTTATTGGCGTTCTGCTTCCGCTGCCAGTTGGTGATGTTGGTGGCAACTCCCAGAAGCCGGTTTTCCGCTTCCTTGATGGCCTCCTCCATGGGCACCGGCAGCACATCGATGGAAAGCATCATATTCTGATTCAGTCCGGTCAGCTCAGCCACTAACGTGTCCTTCAGATAGGCGCCTACGTCCTTGATGAAAATTACCCTGCCGAACCGGCTGCCGATTTTGAAATAGTCATGGTGCAGTTCCATTCCATCCGGGCAGATATAGTCTTTAAAGCTGTGGCCTTTCTTCCGGCTGTCCTTCAGATCAAACTCGAAGTGGTCCTCTTCCCCGGCACGGTAAAAGTCATGCAGTATCTTCAGCCGTTCATGACCATCCAGTTCCAGGCACCGGCATCCCAGCCTTGAAAGCCTTGCCGTCAACTCTGTACCACTTCGCTTAAAAAAGGTACGTGCTTCCTCAATGCTATTCTTATGCACCGACATGGTGATATATTTTTCCTGGATGATAGAATTGTTCCCTGCAGCCTTTGCAAGCAGCATCTCGTTGTACTCCTGGCGGTATGCGTCCAGTTCATCTCCCTTCATCTGCAGCAGAATTTTATCCTCAAAATCCCCACGGCTGAATCTTCGGTTGTTTATGGTTATTTTAGTGGTCGCACTGCTGTCGAAGGAGTTCAGCAGCGCGCCGTATGCCTTTATGGTTTCAATCCGTTCTTCATCAGACAGTACATCGTAGTTGATATCTGTGAACAGCCATGACTTGCTGTACTTGTTCCTTGCAATCTGAAAGACTCCGTCCTCCCAGACGGACCTTACAGGCACTGCGTCTTGAACTGAACGGGGAACTTTCACTCGTTCCCTATCTTTCTTCATAGTGTTTCTTATTGATTTCAGCATTTCTTCCTGCCTCCCATCAGGTCATAGTAAAGGTTGCTTCCCCGGTATGGCAGCTTCTTCGGTGTCAGTACCGCCGACTTGATTACCGCCCAAATTACCTGCTCCGCTGCCATGCCGTTATATTTTGCAAAGCCCATGACGCCGAAGGGGAACACCCCCAGCATACAGGCCCAGGACACAGCCTCAGTACCCAGCTGCCCCCGCAACAGAAAGTACAGTGCTACCGATACCAGGCAGCCCAGGGCAGAAAAAAAGAACTGTCTAAGCGACAGTCCGAAAAACATACTTTCCGTATAGGTACGGATATCTTTATTCATTTTAATTTCCATTGTTTCACTCCTTACAGCCCCATCATTTCCCGGACCACGTGATCCGCCATTTTAATGGTACCTACCAGCACCAGCATATTAAAGACCAGTTCTGCGATGTATGACCAGACCATGGTGACCACACTGGCCGTTGCATCCACCACCGGCGGCGATGATGCAAAAAAGGAGAAGATAACACACGCCAACATGATGATGGCTCCTTCCAGGCACACTCCGGTGTATGATTTGATAAAGCTGATCCCAACCTGTTGTGTTGGCTCACCAGCAAAGGCAGCCAGCGGCAGCGGTGCGATGGCAGTGTATAGGTACAACTTAAAAAACCGTCCGTAGACGGTCAGAATCATAATAAAGGACAGTACCGTAATCAGAAGGCTTCCAATCAGCGTCACTGCCCAAAGCGGTATAGACTCCAGGAAGCTGCAGTCTTCGATAGCTGTTATCATCTCCGGCGGCAGCATGGCCTGATCTGCTCCTCCTATTCCAGAGGACTTCATGATAGTCCCCACCACACCCTGCAGGATGCTGAAGATTGCCAGCATCAGCTCCAGTCCGTAGGTCACCACCCCTTTTGCCAGGATAAACCGCAGGAAAAGCTGGATGGCCTGTTCCGGCCGCTTCAGTTCCGACAGGCTGCTGCAGGTCTTCATGACCCCGGTTAGAAAGAACAGCACCAGAAGTGCCAGGCCAATAGCCTGAATCCCACTGTGTACGTCCAGTATCACCGCCCATATCCTGCCACCCTTAAACTCCTCCGGCGACACCGTCAGCAGCGTCCATATCTCCTGTAGCTTCTCGTTCCAGGTCGCCAGAGCCTTCTGCAGGTTCTGCACCACCCAGTTGTCCGACATAAAATCACCTCCTTTTCTTCAAAAAGTAGAAAATCGCCATCCGAGGATGACGATTCTAAATTCTTGTATTTACTTCTTATCGAAGATTCCACTGTTAATGATCTTCTGTACTGCTTCTTTCGCCTCGGAATATTTAACTTCCTCAAAAAGCAATCCTGAAGTAATTGTTTCATAATCATTCTTATAGATATCCTGATCTATAATTTCCTGAATCAATGCCTTGAGGTCAATCCCATCCTGCGCAGAAAGACATGCCTGATGGTGTTTTCTTTCTTCTGCAACTTCCTTAACTAGTTCTCTCATCTCAGAATTCAGCTCAACTACCCCAGATAACTTATACAAGTCATAGAGATGCCTTGAGTGTTCTGTCACCTTATTATCAAGATAATAATCCCCTAAAGCAAACACTTTATCAATCAAAGTACGTTCTTTAGATTGCACATTCAGTTCAAATGGCTGCAGTCCATACTCTTCTATCAGTTGGTCGAATCCAGACTTCTGCAGATAATCATGAATAAAGCTTGAAGCATTCATGCGAACCGAAGGATAGGCACGGATATATACTGACGTTTCAACAATAAGATTTTCTTTCAGATACTGCGTGCCAAATACTGTTTCATAATCTACAATGTATTTGTTATAGGAACGTCTGCTTCGTACATCATCCGGATTGGTTAGTGTAAATCCGAAAGCATCTATAACAGAAACGATTGCCTCCTTCAGCTTTTTTCTCTGCCCTTCTGTTGGCTTATTCTCCGTATCAATATTTAAGTCGATATCCTCAGAGAAACGATGAATCAGCTTATGGCATTTAGATAAAGAGGTTCCGCCTTTAAAAATGATATCAGGATACACCTTCACTATTTCTTTCAGGAATAACGTAACATAATAATCCTTTTCAATAATTGCCGGATTAATTCCCAAGTCATCAGCCGTTCTCAATATTACCTGTTCAAACAAATCTTTATTATTGTGCAACACTGTAAATCAACTCACTTTCTACCAGATTACGGATTGCTTTGTCAGGAAACAATGGAGCATACTGTGAAATATCTTTGCGGTTAATACCATTGTCTTTAATATACTCTACCAAAATCCCTTGTTTTTCATTATCAATAAATCCTGATGGTATAGAATTCATTAATTCTAAAAAGCTAAGCACAGCAACATTTTCACGGTTTACATCTGTTCTGGATTTACGCAATAGAACCTTTTGCTTACCTACCATCATGTCACGAACATTTGAAGTCTCCTTATTTGTATAGACCTCAATGACATTAGACATTTGTGTGGTTAAACGGAGCTGATTCAAAAATGTAATTCCTGAATAGTATCCAATTATCTGCTCACCATCAAAAATATACTTTTTCTCAATAATTTTATTTGGATTAAGGATACTTGGTCCAAAAATAGTCTCTTCTGGAATATAATAAAGCCCACGTTCAAAGCGGATAATTTTATTTACACTGCAAAGCTTATTTAATTCTTTGTAAATCCATGGTCTAGAATAATCCATGTACTCTATATCCGAAGTAAAAAAAGGATTGTTTTTCCCAAACTTATCACATAGATAATTGTATAAACTCACTTGAACGCACCTCGCTTTCTATTAGTATTATATTCGTTCACAGTGAAATTATACTTCATTTTACTCTATATGTCAATTTTAATATATTTTCATTAATTCGCTCATTTAACTAAATTGCTTCACCTTTATTAATTACTCAAATTTGATAAAATTTTTCTATACAAATTTCACTTAATTTATCGAATTTTGCAAACAACTAAAATTTTACTCAAAAATAACTCAAATTCCATTTTAGTTATTTTTATAAATTTTATCATTTACCCCGCAATCATATTCACAATCTCTTTTGCAAAAGTGATAATAATCCCGCCAGCTACAGTCAAAATCCCATTTGCTCTCTGTGATGGATCATGGCCTTTCAGTGAAAGCCCCACCTGCACGATACCAAGCCCAATCATAATCATTCCTACAGCTCTTACCAGGGAAAACATAAAGTCCGAAAGATTGTTCACCACCGCAATTGGATCAGAAGTACCGCCGGATGCAAACGCTGCATCAGACCAACATAATGCCAAAATAACTGCAGCTATTATGTACAGCGAATATCTCTGTTTTTTAGGTTTCTTCATAAAAATAGGCTTATTCGTATTCTTCATTTTTACTAACCTCCGTAATATAGATTGTTCCAACTGCATGGCTCACCTGACCATGCTTGTATACTTTTTTTCCGCCATCTGCTGTCTTCTTCAGATTCGGATGCCGCAAAATATCATACTTTCTGTCACGCACCGGTCTTTCACCACGTATAAACAGCAGCGCATCCCGGTTGTCCAGCATCCGTACTTCGTCCGGTGACAGCAATTCACGGCCACTGTTTTGGTAATTGGTCGAATAGCTTCCACTCCTGCCACTGGTCTTCCCGAACGTGTTGGTATCAATAGTTTCCTTTCCTAAAAGCTCACTGACATATTTATGTGTTCCCTGCTCATTGCCACCCAAGTACAGAAAAGTATCACAGTTACCTACAATCGACTCCCACTGTTTCTCAAAAAGTGCCTTCAGCTGGGCCAGGTTCTGCAGGATGATAGACACAGAGACTTCACGTGAACGCATGACAGAAAGAATTTTGTCAAAGTCATCCGGCAGCGACACATTGGCAAACTCATCCATGACGAAATGACAGTGCACCGGAAGGCTGCCACCGTATTTGTGGTCCGCAATGTAAAACAGCTGCTGAAAGAGCTGGGTGTACAATATGCTGACCAGAAAATTGAACGATGTATCGTTATCCGGTATCAGCGCAAAGAGTGCCACCTTCTTTTCACCCAATGAAGGCAGATTCAGTTCATCTGTCATGGTCAGACCGGCCAGGCTCTCCAGATTGAACTTCTCCAGTCTGGATGCCAGGGTAATCTGAATGGATTTCAAGGTCTTCGCTGATCCACTGCGGTAGTCCCGGTAATACTTCACGGCGATATGACCAGGCTTTTTCTCCTCCAAATCGAAAAACAGATTATCCAAATCACTCGGTCTGTCGCCGTCCTCCTCGCTCACATCACCGGCCCGTAGCAGTTCCAGTACCATGGCGAAGTTTTGCTCTTCCTCCGGAGCCTCATATTTCAAATAAAACATCAGTGCCATCAGAAGCATACTAGCCGATGTATCCCAAAACGGGTCGTTGCTTTGGCTGCCCTTTGGAGTGGTACTTTTGAACAGATTAGTAACCAAACGCTGCACATCGTTATCCGTCTGCAGATACACAAACGGATTGTAGCAGTGGCTCTTCTCCATATTTATCAAATCCAGTACGCGGATTTCATATCCTTCTTCCTCCAGCAGGTACCCCAGGTCCCGCAAAATTTCTCCTTTCGGATCCAGTATCACAAAGGACGTATTGGCCTGCATAATGTTAGGCTTACAGTAAAACCTGGTTTTCCCTGCACCGCTGCCACCGATGACCAGCACGTTCAGGTTACGCAGATGGATTTTGCCGTTTAATCCAAGCCTTACGTTCTGTGTCAGCAAAAGGTTCGCGGACTTGGGCTTCTGCAGATATTTTTTATTTATTTCTGCAGGACTTCCCCACCGAGCAGAACCATGTTCCTCTCCTCGCCGGTAATTCTTTCTGGTACTGAAATACAAAGCCATCCCAAAAACATACACAAAAAGAAACAGAACCACTGATTTCAGGCTGTCACTACACAGCTCAACTCTCAGTGGCTCTATATTCCCTTTTGCTATTTCGGCTATAAAATCAATCAGCCCATCTTCAAAATACGGCGCGAAAATCAGTCCCAGCCAGACTGCAGCCGGAATACCTGCCAGTGTAAGCAGAATAGATTCCACCCGACTACCTTTCCCTGTCATAAGATACCTTACCTTTCTGGGTACGCTGCTGTCTCATTGATTTAAGCTTTGCTTTTACCGATGTTCGGTTCACCTTATCTTCCCCGTCTTTGATACGGGTCGTATCGCGCTGCCTGTAACCTGTTTCGGACCGAAGGTCTTCTCTGGTCCTTGACTGGTTTGGGCGTGATTTTTCCTTTACTGTAGCCAAGTCAAAACGCTCAATAATGCGGTTAATCTTCGGAGCATCTTCTGCCCTTGTAATTATATCAATTACCGGATTATCAGAATCACCCCTGTCCTTGATATCGCTGTAGAGCACACCATACCTCTTTGCCTCCCGCTTGAAGGCTGCGAGGTCTTCTTCCGGAATGCTGAACACGGTCAGCTCCCTGCCAGACTTAATCAGGCTGGTCAGGCTGGTCTTACCAAGAGTCTGTTTTTCTTCTTTAATGGCTGCCGCCAGCAGTACTGCCAGATTCTTTGCCCCGGTTCCGCTGACACGCAGTACCACTTCCATGCCTTCCAGCGACAAACGAACCATCTGCTCTGCCGCATCTGCTCCATGCATCATTTTATCATCTCCTCTCGCTTCATATTTTTTTCATCTTCTCGTGTTGACTGAATTTTCTCCTTCATCTTCTGACTCCTGGAAGAAATCCGGTCACAAATCACCACCTGCCGTCTGCTGTCCTTCATCTGCTCTTTCAGTTTCTCTATCTCAGACTGCAGTTCTGACTTTTTTGTAGCTGTCGTACTTCTTCTCATTTTCAGATTACGAAGCTTCCGAATCTCTGCCTCCGTCATAAAGACCTTCTCATACATAGCCTTACGGTAATCAAAAAGCTGCTGCAGGTCATCAATTTGATGTTCCTGAAGCAGCCTCACTTCTATAGACAGCTCATTCAATTTTAACAAATCATCTCTCAGTGCCGGTGACACCTGATAAGGTTTCAGCCTCCGCTTCGGCAAATAGCCCAGCAGATAACAGTAATGGTAGTAAAGACCCCTGAGACCAGAGATTTTGCGGTGTCTGGATTTTTTGCATAGGCCAGAAGAATAGCTTCGTCGATAATATTTGCACTCGGCAAGATGCAGCATCCCTTTTCGAACTTCCGGAGGATTATCCCGCAGCCTCTGCCGAATCTGGTCATTGCTGTACTCCTCACCCATGCGAATCAGGCGAATTGGACGCTTCCAGTCCTGCTGCCGGATGGTCCAGTACTTCCGGTTCTCGTTGAACTGGCAGATATACCCCATGACCGACAGGTGGTACTTCAGCTCCCGCAGGTTGCAGCTGACCGACAAAGCAGCCTCGACGGCCTCTCTTGCAATATTCAGCCTGGTCGGTGCCCCCTCCCGCTCTGCCTTCGCCAACTGGTATGGTATTCCTCGGCCATGACGTTCCACCACATTCAGTCGATACTTGCTGCAGATTTCGTCATTGATTTTGGAAATATCCGTCCACTGTTTCTGTCTGCACCGCTTCCCGTCCAGGTAAGACACAGAATTCACGACAAAATGATTATGCAGACACTTGGTATTCAGATGGGTTGCCACGACCACCTGAAACCCTTCTCCCCAAATCGTCTTCGCAAGTTCCACTCCAATCTCATGAGCCTCCTGCGGCGTCACTTCCCCTTCTGCAAAGCTCTGGTACCCGTGGTACGCAATGATGCCGCCCTCTTTTCCAAACTGCGTCTTCACCGTCTGAAACTGCTGCCGTGCAATTGCTGGATTGCAGTTCACACCTGATACATAGAATTTCTTCTCTGTCTTTTCTTCGTTCACTGCGTAGTTCATTACATCCTCCAGGCAGTCCAAATCCGGCTGCCGAAGGTCTGCATCAGTCTTCTCCGGGTTCATGGCATAATCGATGGAATGGTCAAGCCGTCCCCGTACCGGCCATATCTTCGTTACAGCCATGATACCTTCTCCGGAGCCAGAAACCGCTCTTCAATGGCAAGCTGAAACTGATGCCACCGGTGGATTTCTTCATATAAAGCATCCGTATTCAACACTCTGTATTCCCCCAGCTGACCTATGAAATTCTGAAGCTGCTCTGAAAACAGACTGACCTTGTTCATCGTTTCATAGAATTCCGCATCCGGTTTTTCTTTTGGTACCCGATTCTGCAGAAGCATACGAATGTACTCAGCTTCAGTCAGACAGGTCTTTTGTGCTGCAGCCTGCAGCAAAGTATTTTCTTCTTTCGTAAGCCATATCTGCTTTTTTACTTCATTCAACAGTTCATCACTCCTCCCCGGGGTTTTAGGGGTATCCCCTGAGTCTTCCCTTTCGTACCAGGAGTAGAAAGGGTCTGCTTGCTAAGACAAAGAGGGAATTGCATAAAGCTATTATCTCTCATAATCCCTGCTGTGTGGTTTCTTCTCCACTACTTCAACTCTCGACCACATTTTTACAAACTCCTCCGGATACCTGAAGCGTTCCATATAATTATCAATCTGTTCATCAGTAAGACTGGCAAAGGTATCGCTGTCTGCCGGTGCTCTGCAGATAAAGAAATCCCCTGCGATAATGTCATAGATTTCATCCCTGAGGTCATACAAGGCACGGTTCAGCGGCATTCCGAGGATTTTCCCTTCATCATTGCAAATCAATGCCGCATCATCATCGAACGGATAAATCGCCTGAATCAATCCTCCGCCTACCAGTCTCTGCATCTCTTCCAGCGTATGCTCAAATTCAATTATTTCCGGTTCTTCTCCTGGTTTAACCAGTACTGCCCGGATTATATCTTTTTCACTCATCGTTCAAGCCCTCTCATTTTTACTATCTTAGGCATAGACTCCGGCACAACTTCAATATGTCCAGTTTCTTTAGAATACGCATATATACAATCTGACAGAATCTCATCAGTCCTGCGAAAGCGGTTATTGTTCTTCCGCAGTTCCTCGCCATAACGCTGTGCATCTATATTGTTCTTTGATGTAATGAATACTTCATGTTTTGAAACAGGTACAATATAAAAATCCTGGCCGATATAGTCATGTATCATGTCCATCATTCCAGGATAAAAAACTGCCGCAGCACCCTCTATCGGAGCTTCAGTGGTAAGAATATATAAATCCTTTTCAGGGGCCAGCTTCAATGCATCTCTCGCCTCTGGTGGAAAATCCATCTTTTGTAATGCCTTATCCACTGCTGATATAAATACTGCAGGCATCCTCCGCTGCATATTATCATTTGCCACACTTGCAAGTTCGTCCTTGGAAATGTTCCAACGAGAAAAAAGTTCTTCACTGATTCTCATTCCCATAGCCCCTTGTTCCCCAAGGAATAATATCTGATAAACCTTGGCAAGATCAGCCTCTGTTTCGTGTACAACCGTTTTCAAATACTCAGTGTTGAAGCGTGCATTCACAACTTCATATGTAATATGATCTTTTACCGATTCATAATCGAAAGGATTAAGGTGCGGAATCATATTCACCATTTTCTCATGCTGAACATAATCTTCTGCTATGCTTCTCATTGTCTTTTCAATGTCCCTGTGCTGAAGATATTCGCTATAATACGGTTCAACATAAAACAGTGGTGCCCCATGTATACCCTCACTTTTCCGGTGCAGGCTAAACCCCTCAAGGTGCAAATCATTTTCTTTTATCCTTTTTGTTGTTTCCAACTCACAGTCCATATACTCTTCCGGCATATATGACTTAATATTTTTCTTTACATACTCAAAAAATTCTTCAAAAGATGGCATAATCTATCCCCTACCTCTCGTAATCATTTCGTATCTTCTCTTTTACATCTCTTTGTACCGGAAGCAGCATCAGATCCTCATTGGTATATTCCATAAGTGTGTTTGAAAGCAGATACTTACTTGGCAGATGCTTGTTGTCACTGATGAGTTTCGCTTCTATAATTCTCTCTGCCTTACACATTCTGTCTTTCGGCATAATAATAACCTCGTCTATACTAATGGGAACAACGTAGAAGTCTTTCCCCATCATATCCCAAATCTGCTGCAGAACTTCAGGATACATGATTGCCCCGGCACCAAGACGTTTTCGTTCATTAGTAAGAACAAAACAGTTTTCCGCATCTGGAAGACGGCCTGCCTTCAGATAGTTTACTGCAGATACTCCGTTCTCACAAAAAAGTGATAATTCGCCGGCTTCATACAGCGCAGGTGCAAAATACTTTGGTGTATTCTCAGAAGCCGCTTTATCTACTTCGTTAAGAGTAACGCCCCATTCGTCAAGCATTACATTTGGGATACAGCGGTACGATATACCTTTTTCATCTTCTGCTTCTACGATGTAATACACTTTCGCAAAATCCATACATCTTTCATGAAGGGATATTTCAAGAAAATCGCGGTTTGCGTTATAATTCATGAGTCGGAAACATATTTTATCTTTCATCTTTTCAAAATCAAAAAGTTCCATCTCCTCTTCGGTAACCTTGTGTCCTGTTTCCAGTTCTACTCTCATTTCAATGTCCAGCTTACGATAATCTTCAGCAATCTCTTTGAGGATTTTATCCATATTCCAGCAACCAAGGAACTCCTTAAAATAGTTTCTCAGACTGATTCCCGGAACGGCAGGAGCTTCATCTTTGAAGAGACCCAAGATTTCAATAGTACCTTCACCAATCTCGATTTCTTCTATATGTACCCTGCAGTCCCGAAATTTCTCTGGCATAAAATCCAGAATTCGCTTTTCGACTTGTCCAAGAAAGTCGCTATATCTGATTCCCTTCTCCATTTTTTCCCTCCTGTACACTTGCTGCAATCTGCATATACTCGTCAAGTCTCTTTTTCAGGTCATTCTTATCTGTTTCTTTATATTCCGCAATTAATGTCTGATTTTCAAATTTCATCATAATATCTGCTTTTCTTTTATCCATATCATTCATCTCCATTTCTTTAAGAAAAATGGAGCAGCAGAGCCGCCCCATTTTCAGTATCAAAAGTTATTCTTCTTTTCTCTTGGCAATTAAGGTAATTATTGAAATGCCTGAAGCAAGCATGAGCAGAATCCAGAGATTCATATGTGAATCGTATCCCGTCTTTGGCACATCTGCCACCGATGGAGTATCTTCTGGTTCTTCAGGCTTTGGTTCCTCTTCCTTCGGTTCTTCAACTGGATCTTCCGGCTTCGGTTCTTCCTTTTCCTGCAGGTATACAGTCTGACCTTCATCTGTAATGTCGCGGTGCTCTGCCATCTTTGTTTCCAGGTCTGCATTTCCATCATTATCAAGGTCGGTCAGCAGGTAAAGTTCTTCAAATACCACTACGGACTTATCGCCAAGCTCGCTGCCATCGAAACTGAATGTCACATCTACAGTGTCATTTGCTGCAGCAGCCTTAAACTTTACTTCCGAAGTAACGGTCTTTCCATTAATCATCAGTTCTGATCCGGTAGACTGGTCCATAAGAACACCTTTCAGAATATATTCTCTTCCCACAGTCAGATTCCAGCAGGTTACGGTATCTACAATAGTTACAGACTTATCTGCCTCTGAAATGTGGTCATTTGTCTCGCTGTCCACTGCAGTAGTTCTGATGGAAGGGTTGTCTGGAACCGGGATATATGGGATATCCGGTCCCTTTGGTACATCCTTGGCATCGTTCTTAATCTCGCCACTGTTAAGATTATCGGTAGTGTTAATCTTAATCTGAACGGTTTTGGCAGCAGAATCCTGTCTTGCCAAAGTCACACTCTTTGCAAAATCCACTCCTTCTGTCTGAATATTGCCGTCAACAGACACTACCGGAATCTGTGTATCATCAATGGCGCAGTCCAGGCTACCGCTTACGGATACTGTGATATTACCTTTTTTGTCCGCCTCGATGACGTACACTGATCCGTCAGCTGCAGTAAGGCTTTTCTTTTCCCCTTTATCAAGTTTTACCGGAACGCTGCCGTCTGCACTGGCATTGACGTAATAATCGAAGACCTTATTACCCTTTTCATCTGTCTTCTGAATCAGGTCCAGTGGGTCTTCCGGATTATCCGGATTCTGAATCATGACGGGTTCATGTACTGTTTCTGCAGTCAGCTGAGAAGTACCTTTTGCTGCAGTAAATACAATAGTCTTTGACTTAGGGTTATTTGCATCAACCTGCTTTTCTTCCAGAGTATATTCTGCAAAGTAACCGGTATAGGCTGTTTCAGGTACATACTGGCCGCTTACTCCATCATAAGTATAACTGTATGTGCTGCCATCCACGGTAAGTGTCAGCGTCTTTCCATTAGGAAGCGTAACGTCAGCCGGACTGCTTTCTGTAACGCTTACCAGGTATCTTGTCATATCTGTATACTCTGCTACCTGCAGCTGGCTTGTGCTGTTTACAGTCACAGTTGCTGCCGGATGCTCTTTAAGAATATCAATTGTGATTGTCGCCTTGCCGAAGCTGTCCATAACTGCCTTCACGGTCATACCATCAAGGTCCGCTCCGTCAGCGTCATTACTGATATACAGCGGTTCAGATTTCACATCGCCAATCACAAAATAAAACGGAGTTTCATTGAGATAATATCCGTCTCTTGTCTTTACTTCCTTCAGGTAATAAAGTCCTTCCGGAAGTTTCGTCTTCATCAGTGCTCTGCCAAGGCCATCTACGGTAAGCACGTCAACGCAGGTATCTGCATCAAGCACCTTATCACCATACGCAATCGGCTCTGCATTGTAAATGCCAAACACAGCTCCGCTTCCAGCAACATACTGGCCTGATTTATACCCTGTTTCAAAGACTTTGCGAAGGTCAATTTCTACAGCAAAAGCATCATTTACTGCATTCACTTCGTCCCACACAATCTTAGTAACCTGGTCTTTATATTTCAGTTCTGCCAATGCAGACCAGACGGTATCAGCAGTATGCTCATCCGGTGCAGAAAGTTCTCTGACAATATATGTTCCAAGAGGAAGTGCACTGGATACTGCTATGCCGTCTTCTCCTGTTGTGATTGTTTCCACCAGATCAGACAGTGCATAGCGGGTAGTTTTGTCAACTCCATCCAGCATTAGAACGCCGATGCCATTTCCTGCTGCAGACTGGCTGCATGCGATAGTCGCTGTATAGCCATCTGCGTATATGACAGAAAAAGGTCTTTCCGCTGCCAATGCTTCATCACCGGTGCTGTCTGCTGTCTGATTTGAAATGAGAGTAACGGTATAGTAAACATCACTGCTCTTATCTCCTTCATGGCGTTCTGCCTTTACAGATACATTTGTCTGAAGCTCCTGATAGAATACCGGATCATCTGGTGACAGTGGTGTAAACCAGTCAATAATTTCATCACCATATCTGATAGTCGGTACAACCGGACTGAAGTTGCCGTCTACCGCATCCATAGGAATAGTCAGGATAGTTTTTGTCAGGCCGCCATAATAATACATTTCAGTGCGGATACCATCACCGACCATAAAGTATACCGGTGCTGCAGGCTCTGCTGCAGTGAATGTAGTGGTGTTTCCTTCAGTACTCTGACTGTAACCGATGCCTAAAGAAATATCAGGTGTAACAGCAAACGGGCTGCTTACTGTAGTAACTACTGTACCATCCAGCTTTGCAGTGGCTGCAACCTGAATACCATCCCAGCTTACCATGAAGCCTTCTTCATTTCCTGCTTCCTGGGTATATGTAACCTTATACTTCTGCACAAGCATCTTCTCAAAGTTTCCATCTGCCTGGCAGTCCTGCCATGTGATGCCGTCTTCGAGAAGCACTTTGTATGAAGTGATGCCATCTGCTTCTTTACTTACCATCGGATAAATTGGCATCGGTTCTTCTGCCGGATTATCTCCAAGGGTCCACTGGGTAATATCAGTCCAGCCTTCAGGAACTGTATACTGAGAAATGGTTCCGTCTGCACTGCAACCAATCCACGTAAAGACGTCTGTAAACTGGTCAGTTGCAAGTGTCTGATATGCTTCATCAGACACCTTTGACACTGCAATTTCGCCTTCAACCGCATTTGTAAGTGCAACTGCATTCTCCCATTCAAAATGAGTTTTAGACACCTTAACAGGCGTTTCTGAGCCTTCTGGAGTGATTTCACGTTCTTCGACAGCTACGTCCTCTGCAGTAAGCCTGTAGTATTCATAAAGCTTTGCCTCAAAGCGATTCACACCGATATTTCCAAGCTCGCCTTCTCCGTCAGCTTCATAAAGGTCTGCATTATTCCATGCATCCAGAATGTTTCCATAATCCGATTCGTAGTTAGTAATCGGACTTACCTGCACCTGGCCGACTGCAGCTTCAGGATAGGTCGTAATGTCTGCCAAAGTTGGGAGATAGCCATCCGCCACAGAGGTAGTCTTTGTGACTTCCACATCTGTTACATTCTTGCCACCGGCCTTGTATTCCATCTGCAGGGCTACATCGTAGCGATATTTCAGGCCGCTTTCTATAGTCTCATAGACATAGGAATATGTTGATGGTTTCTGTTCAGGTGTGGTATACACCCTGAGATAGTGGTTGTCTTCAGTCTTGTCACGTTCTCTCTTAAAATAAAGCTTCGCTCCGCTTTCATGGTCATAAGTACCTTCGTCATAGATGCTGCCATCAGCATTATTGCCGGAATGAGTACTTCTGTCTGTCGGAATGACAATTACTTCATTGGTCGCCGCATCATAAATCACAGGACCATCATTGCCGTCATTGAGCTTAATGTCTTCTGCTGCAAAGATGCCGAACACTGCATCCTTCAGTTTGGAAAGAGCATACTTCGGAGTCCAGACTTTGATACCATTCTTGGTTGTTTCCTCAAAGCCTGTCAGCATTTCTCCTTCTTTCTCAACGGTAATCTTGCCTTTTACCTGATTGTTTGGCATGGACACTGCCTGGTAATACTTTTCGTATTCAGTGCCGTTGAGATGTCCATCCTGCTCAGTCACACTGAAGGTATAGTAATTAGTGCCGCCATCATCAACATAATATCCTTCAGGCAGCAGCCATTCTTCCAGTCTGTAAGTACCAAATTCCAGGTCGTATGGAATTGTAATCTCACCGTTCTCATCGCAGATAAAAGTGTAGTCCTTTTCAGCAGAGTTGATGTCCGCTGCATTCGGCAGAAGTCTTCCGTAGTTTTCAGACTGCGTCGGATCAGCTAAAAGAGGATTACCCATATAGCGGATGTAGAACTTGGTGCCGTTAAGGTCAACAGCCTTACCTGTTTCCGCATCAGTCTTGATTACTTTGACTACGTTTTCCTTTTTCTTATCACGCAGGTTCCAGTCATAGCGGTTGTCCTTTTCGGAATCATTTGGATAGTATCCATTGCTGTGTTCTCCGATGAACTGGTCAAATAATTCAAGTACGAAAGATGTATCATCTGCTGACACTTCTTCCACGCGGTAGCTTCCGTATGGAATATCGTAGATGTAAATGCAGCCGTTGGTGCCTACTGTCATATCGGTCACTGCATTGTCAGTGCCTGACGTATCACGTACTACTCTGTATATGCGTGTTCCTGATGCATCCAGTCCTTCTTCTACAAAGCTGATATATGCATGGTCTTCCCACCCACCGGAGTTCAGATACATTTTACACTTGGAATTTCTGGACTTCGTCTGGGCACCGGAGCTGCCTTCTTCATTGAACACATCCTCTGATTCATTGGATTTTGAGAGGAACAGACGGCCACGGTAGCAGTCGTTTATAAATACATCCTCATCATATTCCAAAGTGTCTTCAAGGCTTCCTGCTGTGCCCTGAGTACTTCCATCGGACCAGGTAACTGTATACTCAATCTCTGACCAGTTTTCCGGTGTATCGGTGCAGGTTCTGGAATCCTCTGTCACCGCATGGTAACTTGCTGTGTAGGTACGCTCACCACTGTCCGGCTCAATAAATCTGCCGTCCGGTCTGGACTCAACTATTCGGTAGGATACTTCTGCAGTCCATTCACACTTCGTAGGCTCCACTGTACAGTGAGTGGTTACATTGCCCTCATCGTCTTCTTCTGTGTGAACATAACTGCCGGAGTTTTCTTCAATTAAAATACTCTCATCCGGCCATGGCTGGTCGTAGAGAGTATCGCTGCTTCCATATTCATCAAGTGTGACGCTGTCCACCATTTCTTCCGGTCCGCCGTTTACTGAGCGGTAAAGTGTATATGTCGCTGCAAGAGAAGCATCGCCCATGCCGGTGGAAGTATTGCCGTCCCAGCCAGGATTCAAATCCTCTTTGGAAACGGTAAACTGAAAGGTTGGAAAGTATTCCGGCACAGGCTTTTCTCCTCCTTCAGGAGCCGGAGCGTCCTCTGGCTTACTGAACTTGATATATGCGGATACCGGGTCCGCTGCACCTGTCACGATGGTCTGTACATGAGATGTTGCTGAGTTCCAGCCCCAGAAAAGAAGGTCGTTTTCCGGAATCTTTCCCTGTGCTGCGTGCTTAATCATGTACCCATCTTCATTCGGTTCACCTTTTAAGTGAAGTGTGTATTTCTTTGAAACCTCATCATATGTAATGGTGATTTTATCATTCTTCAGTTCTTTTCCTTTGAGGCTGAGTGCTACATAGCCTCCACCGTTTCCGGTGTTATCATCAAAGGTCCATTCATAGCCGTCTGCTGTCTTCATGTCTTCTGTCAGCTTGATGGTTTTAGGGTTCTTTTCAGTTCCATCAACGGCTCTTGGAAACTCTTTGTGCTCCTTGATGGATGTAACCATCCAGTTGTACACGTCTACAGCCGGACGGTTTCGCACCATGGATAAATAGTGGTCACCGCTGACACCAAGTTCATTGGTCTGACGCTTCATATTGTCATCGCGGTTTCCCTGCTGAATTTCCCATATGATGCACTGTGTTGCCACATACCAGTCGCCCCAGCTGTATGAACTGCCATGCTTACCATAATATTTGGACTCTTTAAATCCCTGGCTGAACAGATCGTTTACATCATCGCCGGTCTGGTAGCCGTAGAAAAGAGCCAGCTGCAGGTTTGCAGCTGCTTCATCAGAAAGACCTGCATAAATAGCATCGTGCTGCTCATTGGCAGTAAGCTTTCTGCTGGTATCAACCCACACGCCGTGTTCAATACAGTAGCCACGGTAAGATGTGTCACCCTGCTTCAGCACGTAAGTACGCTTCGGGTTGCCATGCTCGTACTGCCGGTCATAGACTTTCCATTTACCGGTCGCAAGGTCGATATATCTGATTTTGATATATCCCTGTTCTGATTTCGGGAACTGATAGGTTCCGCCATCACCGCCGATTATGACTGCACCTTCCCTGTAGTATGCTGTATCATCCGCATCTATCGCTGCCATAGCAGTAGTTGGAAACATACTTACAAGAAGTGCAAACATCAGCAGCAAAGCTGTGATTCTTTTTTTCTTCATTTGCGTTCTCCCTTCATAAAAAAAACAGCCTGACGGCTGCTTTGGTTTGATTATATGTAAAAAGACGTGCCGTAATTGACACGTCTTGGGTTGGTTAAATTGCTAACTCAGAAGATAAACTGTCACCCAGTTTTTATCGTTCTCCAGAGTTACATAGAAGCAGACCTCCTGCGGGCACCCGCCCTGCATCTTCGCATCAGTATTGATGGCAGCAATGAGTTCTGCCTTCACTTCTTCCCATGGCTCGTAGAGACAAAATCTCTTTGGCCATACTGCCAGCCAGGAAGTTCCGTTATATGGAGTTTTTTCCTCGCCTGTGGATAAGGTGTTGTCGAATGCAGTTCCTGGCCACTGGCTGCGGATATATTCTTCTCCTGCAGCAATCAGTTCTTCTTCACTCCAGTCGAATTCATACGAAAATACTTCTGAAAAATATCCCTTTACTTTCTTTCCATCTACTGTCGTATACGCACGTATCTTCAAATCATAAACCTTTGTGGTATCCGGAAGGTCTATTGATGCTGCAGTACCTTTGAAGTTGCCCATAAAGTTGAACTTTTCTGCACCACGTTCTTTCATATACACCTGATATCCGGTGGCACCGGCAACACTTTTCCACTCCAGATCAAGAGTTCTGTAGATAAAACCGCTGCATCCCACACCAGTAACCTTTACCTTGTTCGGTCTTGCATAGGCACTGACTGCCTTGGAATACTTTGAGAAAACCTTCTTTCCGTCCACCAGTTGATAGCCACGGACCTTGTACCACCAGGTTTTCCCTGTTTGGCGGTTGGTATTTATATACCAGCTTTTCTTTGTATTGTCGGTAGTATAGACTTTTTTGTAAGTTCCATTCTCACTGGACGACCGGTAGACAATGTAACCGTCTGCATTCTCCATAACATCCCAGGAGATTCGGATTTTGCTGTAATTGTATCCCGATGCCTTTACATTTTGTGGTCGGGTATCACTTATCATGTGGACTCCTTTCTGCTCAGCTGCAAAAGCAGGAGCTGCTAAGGACATACATAAAACAACGGTCAGGATTATTAAAATCATTTTCTTCATCACTGGTGTCCTCCTTTTCGTTACTTTTATCATTATCTTTCTGCGTCTCTTGACCTACGAGACTTCCTTCTCGGAATATCTTCAAGGGCCTTAGAAAGTACCATATCCATCATTGCTTCATCATCCGGAGCCTGTTTACCCTTCTGCCTGCCAAGTTCCGAGGTAATGTTCTGCAATATAGCCTCGGATGAAAGAATCTTTTTTACACTTACATCATGCTTCAGTTTGAAAATCTGAGAATCTTTCGGGTCGGCCTCTATTTCTTCCAGATACCCGATTATATAATCTTTATCAAATTCGTATTGCTGGTCAAAATATGCCCTGCTGACTTCTTCCTTGGTCAAAGGAATGCTGCACGCTTTACCTTCAATCACACGCTGAATTTCAAAATCTGACAGCCCTTCAGTTTTAATATCCGGGAGTGCAATGTCAATTTCCTGGTCCAATTCATCAAAAGGTAGTTTTTCAATAATTCCCATAAGTCCCATATCGCGCATACTGTGCATTTCATTTCCTGGTGCAGTGATGATATGATCAATCACCCTAATTCCTAAAAAGCGGCCTCCGGCGATAAGCCGATGGGTTATTTTAATGTCCTCATCGCTTGGAATCGCATCTCCTGACGGGTGATTATGCAAAAGCATAATGGATGCTGCAGATGATAAAATTGCACACTTAAATACTTCCCTTGGATGAACTGTCGTGCTGATCAAATCACCAATACTGATGATACTTGCATTGATGGGTATGCATTTGGCATTCAGATTCAGAATACACATTGCCTCACGGTCAAATTCTGCAAGTTCTCTTCTCAGAAGGTCAATAGCCTTTTCGGTTGTTTCAATTCGTTCTTCGCTGTGAAGTTTATAGTCCGGAACGAGACGGACTTTTACCATATCAAGATTCTTCATTATCAAACCTCACAATCAATGTTTCTCCCGGCTGCATCTGCTGAAGTGCTTCTTTTAGCTGACCCGGTTCTATTTCCTTTTCTGTCTGCTCGGTTCCTGCAAAATCTATCTGCAAGGTCTGATTTTCGCCCATTACATGAAGGCACTGCTTTATATCATTCATTTACTTACCTACCTTTCCTGTGACTGTCTTTCTCGATGCTTAGCGTAAAAGGTCAGTGCTTTAATTATGTACTCTTCCCGTTCTACAGCTTTCAGACTCTTCGGCAGCAGTCCAAGTATTTTATCACTGCTGATTGTCAGTTTTTCCTTCTGATTTGGTTTTGTTTCAGTGATAATGTCTTCAATAGCATCTGGTGTCAGATTATCCTCTTTGGAAAGTTCCCTCATGCGGATTGTCTGTGCATGAGAAGGCGTGCAGTCTTCCTGCATCGTTTTTTCATAAACCTCATACTGCTCGTCCACGGATAAGTAGGAAAGCTCTACTGCCGGTCTAAGTGCAATTTTCCCTTCATCTACCATATCAAGAAGTTCTGGAATGAGTTCTGTAAGACGAATGTAACGCTTAATCTGAGTGGCACTTTCTTCTACTTCTTTCGCAAGAGTTTCACTTGAGCGTAAATTGGGTCCCACTGGGTCCCAATTTTCTTTTGAAGGACGGCCCGCTTTTCTCTTCATTGCTTCAAGTCTCATCTTATACGAAAAAGCCTTTTCACTCGGCAATATGGTCGTTCTCTGCAGATTGCTGTCCACCATGAAGATGGTTGCTTCATCAAAATCAAGGTCCATAACCTCAGCCCGAAGTGTATCAAGCCCTGCAATTTCACATGCTCTTTTTCTTCTGTGCCCTGCTATCAGTTCATACCTTCCATCGTCTTTTTGCCTGAGAATTGCCGGAACAAGAATTCCATTTTCCTGCACGCTCTGTACCAGGTTCATCATGTCTTCGTCATCACGAACCTTAAAAGGGTGATTTGGAAATTCATCTATCAAGTCCAGTGGTATTTCTCTTATCTTAGCCAAATTTTCTTCTTCGCGGGATTCCTGGCTGGAGAATAAATCATCTACACTGGGAAGTCCTATGCTGAATTTTCGTTCTTTCGCCATCTCTCAAAACCTCCTCTGTAAAATTCTCATATGCCTTTGCCACTTCACATCTTTTGTCATACGCGTAAATACTCTTCCCTGCAGCGGTTGCTTCAGAGGCTTTTACCCCAATGGGGATTTCTGTTTCAAAAATGCGAATGTGTGCTCCATATTTTTCACGTATTTCTTTTATGACCTCTTTCGCCATATTTGTTCTGCCATCTACCAGAGTCATAAGAATCCCCTCAATCTCCAAAGACGGATTGATATTCTTACGCATCATCATAACGGACTGCATGAGCTGCGTCATATCTTCTGCAGCAAGATACTGTGCCTGAACAGGTATAATCACACTGTCAGCGGCAGCTAAAGCATTGACCGAAAACATCCCCAGTGATGGCAGTGAATCAATTAGAATATAATCATATAGTCCTCTGAGAGAATCTACATACCCCTTTAGAATCTTTTCACGATTCATTACCATTACCAGCTTCAGCTCCATGCCTGACAGATTCTGATTTGCTGGCATAAGGTCAATTCCTTCGCTATGATGAATAATATCATCCTCAGAAACCATACAGGTCCCGTTAATCACATCGTCCATAGCTTCAGTCAATGTAGCCTTCAGGCTGTATTTGTTCTTGTATCCAAGGCTGGATGTCAAATCGCCCTGTGGATCACAATCAATCAAAAGAACCTTTTTTCCGCGTTTTGCAAGACCTATACCCAGGTTGAGAGTAGTTGTGGTTTTACCTACTCCACCTTTTTGATTAACTACAGCAATTACTTTTGTCTTTAGTTTCATGTCCTCTTTCCCTCCTTAAATCTTCCCGACGGCAATATCATGCTGTGCCTGGGATGAGTAATAATTTTCGATTGTCATCGGTGCGTTATATAGTGCTGCCAGCAGATACTGACGTATGTTCGTTATCTGTGTTGTATTCTGTGCCATGCAGGTCAGCACATATTCAATATGTGAGGCATCAAGCATCAGCAACTTTTCTCTTACGTCATCAGCAGGCTTATCATCACGAGCAATACGAATCCGCTTTTGTCTGCTGCAAGAAGCATCCACTAGCAATTCAATAATTTCGTTAATCAGTCCTGCATCTTTAGGTCTGCCTTTACGGAGTTCCTCTGCCTGCAGATTCTTTTCAAATAAATCTTTTATTTCACTTCTCGATTCCGTTCCCTTCCATTCCGTCTCTGGCTTGTCCAAACCGGAAGAAAGGATAGGATCAGTATGATTAAATTCAGTTTTATTTTTATTAGTATTATTTGCATGTGATTTTCGTGAGTCTGGATTCATGGATATCATGAGTCTTGACTCATGAAAATCATGAGTCTGTGAATCATGATTTTCATGACTCTGGACAAATGGCTGTTTTTCAGTGATTTCATCTTCCCTGAGTTCACAGGAAAAGTTCTTCACATATATAAGTGCTGGTTTTCCCAGCCCCTGACGTTTCCGTTCTATCAGATGTGCTTTATCTTCCAGTTCACTAATCAGCTTAGTTGCTTTCTGATTGGCACAGTCTAATTCTTCCATAATTTCCTCCAGTGTGAAAATAATGTATACTCTGCCTCGGTCATCTATCCACTGGTTTCTGACGGAAAGAGATACCCTGTCCAGCATAAGGCCATAAAGAACTTTTGCGTCAGTACTGATATTCTTGAACCGCTTGTCCTTAAACAAAATCTTCGGTATTCGAAAAAAAGCAAACTGTTCTGCCTGTTCCGGATAAAAATAATCAAAAGCCATATTTAACCTCTTCTAAAAAAATAAGGATACCTGAAAAATCAGATATCCTTATCGAATATTATCATTAGATAATTCTTTTATTTATCTTCAAAAGTCTTTGCCGTTACGATGTCGAGTTCTACAGCAACAACTACCGAAACTTGATGTACATGCTGCTTTCTTCTGCTAATTAAATCACTGGTGTCGAAGGTCCAGAAGTCCGTAAAGTGTGTAAATTCAACGATTTCCACTATTTTCTTCTCTGCAGTAAAACCACCGTCTCCACGTGAGCTGTGTGAGGGAACATATCGCAAGGTGTTGCTTCCTTGAATTCATAGCCCTTTTCGCCCAGCCATTTGATGTCGCGGGCAAGGGTTGCAGGGTCGCAGGAAACGTAAACAATTCTGGACGGCTGAGCCTTTACCACTGCATCGAGAAGGCGCACATCGCAGCCTGCTCTTGGCGGGTCGAGGATTGCAACGTCAGCCTGTGATACGCGGACTTTAGGTTCTTTGCCGTCTTCCGGCTTAACGATGCCCATCATCTTAGGCAGTTCTTCTTCCGCCTTGCCGCAGACATATCGTGCATTTACGATGCCGTTGATAGTCGCGTTTCTGTTGGCGTCAAGGATTGCGCCCTTGACTGATTCTATACCGATAACCTGACCAGGATTGTCAGGATTCTTTTCGTTCATCTGTTTCGCGCAGAAAAGTCCGATTGTTCCCACGCCGCAATAAAGGTCGAGAACTGTTTCGCCGCCCTTCAGGTCTGCATATTCGATGGCCTTGTCATAAAGCTTCACCATCTGCTCACGGTTAACCTGATAGAAAGAAAGTGGTGAAATTTCAAAGCTCATGCCGCCCACTTCCTCAAGGATCGTAGGCTTGCCGGCGATGGTGATGCACTCTTCGCCCAGGATTTCGGAAGTGTTCTTTTTGTTGATGTTGAGTACAACGCTTTCCAGATTGAACTCCACTCCTGCAAGAGGGCCGTCTTCATAAACAGGCACATTGTAAATCGCTTCATCCAGCATTTCAACCAGCTTCTGTGCGTTAGGAATTGCCTTGCCGTTGATGACAAGGATAACCATAACTTCACCTGTGCCTGCCGCTGTGCGGACAATCATGTGGCGCATGAGACCCTTTTCCCAGCGCGGGTCATAAGAAGTGATGTGGTCTTCTTCCATGAACTGGCGCAGAGCCTTTGCTGCTGCCAGGGCCGGTTCTGACTGCAGGACGCAGTCTGCGCAGTCCACCACTTCGTGGCTGCGAGCCTGATAAAAGCCTACACGGGGCTCGTGAACCGGCTCCATCACTCCGCCCTTGCGGGTAATCAAGCCACCTGTGCTCACTGGCATGCTTGCTTTGTTTCTGTATCTGAAAGGTTCGTTTTCCATTGCAATTACAGGGTACACCACCGGGTCATTCAGACCGCCGAGTCTCTGCAGCTTGTCCTTTACCTGCTTGTGCTTGAGAAGCAGCTGCGCATCGTAGTCCAGCTTGCCGTAAGGGCAGCCTCCACAAAGTCCTGCATACTCACAGAATCCTTCGATTCTGTCCGGTGACTCCTCAATCATTTCAACCACACGGCCGAAACCGTAATTCTTCTTCACTTTTGTCAGCTCAACCTTCACACGGTCGCCGACCACAGTATTGTTAACAAACACCGCAAAACCATCCGCCTTGCCGATGCCGTTGCCTTCACTGCTCATATCTTCTATTGTAAGCTCTAAAATCTGTCCTTTTTCCATTTTATGCTCCTTATGAAAATCGCGCCTAACCGTGTGTGGTCGGGCGCGGTTTAAAAGTTCAGTTCTATCTTTTTCTTGCCAGAACTTTTGCTTTGGCTTCTTCGTAAAGCATCTTTTCGTCTTCTGTTTCCGGTGTATATGGCGGTACTTTCTGAGCCTTGCCATTCCTGCCCATTGCCACCATTGTGAAGTGGGCACACAGTGCCTTTTCCGGACCATTGTTGGACAACATATCTTCTGAATCCACTCTTACATATACGTCCATTGATGTAGTTCCGACATAAGTAATTGTCGCAGTACATGTTACCAGAGCTCCCACAAAAATCGGCAGATGGAACTGAAGTTCATCCACTCTTGCAGTTACACAGTTACATCTTGCGTACTTCATAGCTACAGCATATGCTGCTTCGTCCATGAATTTCATAATTTCGCCGCCGTGAACATTTCCTGCCACGTTGGCCTGATGAGGCATCATAACTCTGCTCATCACTACCTGATTTCTTGCTTCCATTTTTCTTCTCCCTTTCTCCTGAAACGGTTGCATCAAAACAATAATTTATCAATATATATTATAATATAAAACCTTATGTCTTGTAAAGAAAACATTGCCGTACTTTACATCTTTGACATAATTATGAGTAATATTCCTTCTGCCACACTGATGGTGACTGCCTCTCTGCCCGCTTTCCACTGATTACTCACGCCAAGAGGGAAAGTATTGGTCAAAACTGCATCATTCAGTTCGTATTTTGCACCTGTGATATTCACACCCCTGCACTCATCGCTGACTGCAAAAACTGACAGAGACCATCCTTCTCTTTCCGGCAGCATCAGTTCTCCGTTCTTAATTGCCACGACCTCATTGCAGCCGTCCACAAATCTGCATATTACGCCATGTTCTGCACCATAAACCGCCGTCTGAAAGTTAGCATACAGATGGTCAAGTCTGCCTCCGAACCCACAGTAAACGCTCACTTCATCAAAACCCCGCTCAATGGCTGTTTTCAGGGCTATCATTGTATCGGTGTCGTCCTTTTCTGCAGGGAATGTAAGTATCTCCACATCTGCCGGCAGCTCACCGTCATAGGAGTCAAAATCACCGATAATCAGGTCCGGTACGATCCCCTGCTCCGCCGTATACATACAGCCTCTGTCGCAGGCAATTATATATTTACTTTTTTCGCTCTCCGGCAGCGGGCAGAACTCTCCTCCGGAAATTATTACGCATGATTTCATAAGTTACCTTCTTTAAATTTTTTGATGGGTTAATCATAGCACCCGGCATGTACTTTTGTCAAACCGGCCAGACCACTTCACAGTAAATAAAGCTTTATTATTTTTTCAATATAGTCTCCGCTTATGCTCCCGTCTTCACAGTCAAAACTGATTATCAGATTATCCCATAACCTGTAGCCCGTCTTATAATACATCTGCAATTTTTCAAACACATTCTCTCGGTACTCATCATCACCAATCAGTCCAACATGTTCCCATAGAAATAATTTTCCATCAGATGCCCGTCTGATTGCAAAATCAGGATAAAACCGCCGGTCTGGCCCCTCGATAACCACTTCGTACTTAAACTCAAGCCCATAAGATGCCAGCGTCATTGCAATTGCCAGCTCTGATTTAGAACGATAGTATATACCCTTATACTGATGTTTCATATTTGCTGTGAAATAACTATTCTGTTGTTCTTTCATCTCATTCCAGGCATCTTTTTCTGTCACAACTGGTTCATACTCTTTTATCAGCCTTTTCATAACCGCCAGATTACGTTTCACCTTGCCAAGTTCTTTTTCTATATCACGCTTCTCCAAATAAGCATTTTTCAGCTGCGGATGGTTCAGCAGACTCCTCATTTTCCCATATTTTTCTTCATAATAATAGTAATTCTCCTTGGCCTTCTTAATCACAAGCCTTCCCCTTGGCAATTCTTTCAGTCTGTTTTGCATCTGCCGTTCAGTTCTCTGTAAAAATTCAAGCTGCACCTTTATCTCATTTTTAAATATCATAATCGGCCTCCTCTCAGTGTGAATATTTTACATTATTTTCCAGCGATAGTAAACAATTTAGTTTTATTAATACGATTTTTGTAAAAGGTTTTCTTTTATCCCCTTTTTAGTTTTCCTTTTGGAAAACATTAGGCCTAATTAAGAAAACTTTTGATTATATCAATCAATTCCAGTGCTTCTTCCATGCGCTTCACCACTTAATATATAGCGAAAAATGTCATGTCTTGTCGAAAGGAACGCACCTCACGACAAAACATGTAACAAAACCAGCAAAGTTTTCTTTATCACACTGAAAATTTTCCAAAAGGAAAACCGAACTGCCGTTACAGAAAACCCAAACTCGGAATTGCCCGAAAAAACTTTACTAGGCACGAAAAAACACCACCCCGCAGGGTGGTGTTCATCATGTCATATTAAATTCAGCTGCACGATTCCTGATATTCGGCTTCGCTTGCGGCTCTCTTTTCTTCGATGGCTTCGACGAGGATCATGTCCTTAACCTTCATGAGGCGGGTCTGGTTGCCTCGCTCGTTTTCATCCAGCTTCATGCGGATGTAGCGGATGGTCATCTGAAGCTGCGGAATCTTCACGTATTCCAGCGCATTTACACGGCGGCGGGTACGTTCAAGTTCTGCTGCAAGCATGGCTGCTTCCTTTTCCTTTGCGGCAAGTTCCAGCATAATCGGGAAGACTTCGGACATGTCGCGGATTGCGGAGTCCAGCTCCCCAGATGTGTTGGCGTAGCCGTAAGGGAAAATGTTGGTCGGATCTTCGGCTGTAGTCTTAAAGTCGAAAACCGGCACATCCACGCTCATTACGTTTTTGCTGCCGACAGAAAGCTCAACTCCCTGCTTAGGGAACATGAGGGCTTCTTCGAGGACTTCCTGGCTCATCACTGCGCTGGCAACCTCAAAGCTGCGGTAAACATCTGCAAGGCGGGCTTCCACCTGGTCGCGGAGCTCTTTATTGGCACGGGCCAGCTCAAGGAAACCTTTCATCAGCTCGTCACGTTTATCCTTCATCAGCTTGTGGCCGCGGGTTGCAGTGGCAAGGCGCTTTTTAAGAGTCGTGAGCATCATTCTGGTAGGATTTACATTTAATCTTTCCATGGATTCACTCCTCTCTAGCCCAGATATTTTTCAATGTACTCGTCTCTGATTCTCTTCAGTTCGCTCTTAGGAAGCATCTTGAGAAGTTCCCAGCCTTTGTCGAGGGTCTGCTCGATGGTTCTGTCTGTATCGTAGCCCTGGGAAACGTATTCCTTTTCGAAGGCCTGGCTGAACTTTGCGTACATCAGGTCAACTTCTGTGAGGGCTGCTTCACCGAGGATTGTTACCAGTTCCAGACATTCCTTACCGCGTGCATACGCTGCGAAAAGCTGGTTCATTGTATCTGCGTGGTCTTCACGTGTCTTGCCTTTGCCGATACCCTTGTCTTTAAGACGGGAAAGTGACGGAAGTACATCAACAGGCGGCTTGAGGCCTTTGCGGTAAAGGTCACGGCTTAAGATGATCTGGCCTTCAGTGATATATCCTGTAAGGTCAGGAATCGGATGTGTCTTGTCATCTTCCGGCATGGTCAGGATAGGAATCATTGTAATAGAACCTTCCTGATTTCTCTTCTTGCCGGCTCTTTCGTACATGGTTGCAAGGTCGGTATAAAGGTAACCAGGGTAGCCACGTCTGCCCGGTACTTCCTTACGTGCCGCAGAGACTTCACGGAGTGCTTCTGCGTAGTTTGTGATGTCTGTAAGGATAACCAGTACGTGCATTCCAAGGTCGAATGCCAGATATTCTGCCGCTGTCAGGGCCATACGAGGAGTTGCGATACGTTCTACCGCTGGGTCGTTGGCCAGGTTCATGAAGAGAACTGTTCTGTCGATGGCGCCTGTCTTACGGAAGTCAGATGCGAAGAATTCAGCTTCTTCGTGGGTGATACCGATGGCTGCGAATACTACGGCGAAATTGCCTTCGCTTCCGCGTACCTTTGCCTGACGGGCAATCTGTGCAGCCAGGTCAGCATGAGGCAGTCCGGATGCAGAGAAAATAGGCAGCTTCTGTCCTCTTACCAGGGTGTTAAGTCCGTCAATGGCGGAAACGCCGGTCTGGATGAATTCTGACGGATAGTCACGGGCAGCAGGGTTCATAGGCAGGCCGTTGATATCAAGCATCTTTTCTGCAATGATTTCAGGACCACCGTCCTTAGGACGGCCCATACCGTCGAACACTCTTCCCAGCATGTCAGGAGATACTGCAAGCTGGGTGCCGTGTCCCAGGAATTTTACTGTACTTTCTTTTAAGTTGATGCCGGCAGCACTTTCAAAGAGCTGAACCAGGGCGTTGTTGCCGTTGATTTCAAGCACCTTGCAAAGTCTTTTTTCGCCGGTCGGCAGCATGATTTCTCCAAGTTCGTCGTAGGTTACGTTTTCTACGTCCTTTACCAGCATCAGAGGTCCTACAACTTCGCTGATTGTTTTATATTCCTTAATCATCGTCTTCTGCCTCCTTGCTTACTAAATCTGAAATTGCGGCCTTCATTTCACCCATGAGAGCTTCGAATGACTGGTCAATTTTTTCTTCTTCAATGTATTTGAAACGGCCGATGCTTTCGCGTACTTCCAGGGAAGAAAGTTTGCCGAAGTTAGCACCTTTCTTAATAGCGTCCTTACCCAGTTCATAGAAGCTGAGGATCAGCTTAAGCAGTTTGTACTGCTTGTTCATGGAAGTGAATGTGTCCACATCGTGGAAAGCGTTCTGGTGCAGGTAGTCTTCTCTGATGGACTTGGCAACTTCAAGTTTCAGTCTGTCTTCGAAGGAAAGTGAGTCTACACCTACCAGCTGAACGATTTCGTTGAGTTCTGCTTCTTCCTGCAGTAGTGTGATTGTTTCAAGACGCATTACCGGGAAGTCCTTGGCAACATTGTCTTCGTACCATTTTTCCAGCCTGTCAACATACAGTGAGTAACTCTGCAGCCAGTTGATTGCAGGGAAGTGTCTCTTGTACGCCAGCTGGGAGTCCAGACACCAGAATACCTTTACGATTCTGAGAGTTGCCTGGGATACCGGTTCAGAAATGTCACCGCCCGGAGGAGATACTGCTCCGATAGCAGAAAGGGCTCCGAGTCTTCCTTCCTTACCAAGTGAGATTGTACGGCCTGCTCTTTCGTAGAACTGAGCAAGTCTTGATGCAAGGTACGCAGGGTAACCTTCTTCGCCAGGCATTTCTTCAAGACGACCGGACATTTCACGGAGAGCTTCCGCCCATCTGGAAGTGGAGTCAGCCATAAGAGCTACGGAGTAACCCATATCTCTGAAGTATTCTGCAATTGTGATACCTGTATAAATGGATGCTTCTCGCGCTGCTACCGGCATGTCGGAAGTGTTTGCGATAAGCACTGTTCTCTTCATGAGGGATTCACCTGTACGAGGGTCGTTAAGTTCAGGGAATTCCATGAGTACGTCAGTCATTTCGTTTCCACGTTCGCCGCAGCCGATGTAAACTACAATGTCCGCATCTGCCCACTTTGCCAGCTGGTGCTGAACTACAGTCTTACCTGAGCCGAAAGGTCCGGGAACTGCTGCCACACCGCCTTTGGCGATAGGGAACATGGTATCGATAACTCTCTGTCCTGTGATAAGAGGCATTTCAGGAACCAGTTTTTCCTTATATGGTCTGCCCCTTCTTACCGGCCATTTCTGCATCATGGTCAGGTCGCGGATACTGCCGTCAGCAAGTCTTACTTTACACACAGTTTCTTCTACAGTAAAGTCACCCTCTTCGATGGACTCGATTACGCCCTTCACTCCGTAAGGAACCATGATTCTCTGCTGCACGATTACAGTTTCCTGAACTGTACCGATAATATCGCCGGCTTCTACTTCGTCGCCCACCTGTGCAGTAGGCACGAAAGTCCATTTCTTTTCTCTGGAAAGTGCAGGGACCTTGATACCTCTTGTGATGTTGGCACCAACCTGCTTAACCATTTCTTCCAGGGGTCTCTGAATACCGTCGTACATGGTTTCGATGAGGCCGGGACCCAGTTCAACAGAAAGAGGTGCACCTGTGGTAACTACCGGTACTCCCGGTCCGATGCCTGCTGTTTCTTCATATACCTGTATGGAGGCTCTGTCTCCTCTCATTTCGATAATTTCTCCGATAAGGCCCTGCTCACCTACGTGAACCACGTCGAACATGTTGGCCTCTTCCATACCGGTTGCAACAACCAGAGGACCGGATACTTTCAATACTTTTCCTTGACTCATTATTAGTTTTCACCTCCAAATAGTATGTCTGCTCCGACAGCTCTTTCTACTGACTTCTTCACGCTGCTCATTCCGATGCCGAGACTGCCGTCCTTGTTAGGAACCGGAATGATTGCAGGAAGTCTGGAGTCTTTATATTCTTCGATTACTTCGTCCATGTACTGATATAACTGTTCTGTTATATAGATGATGGCGAAGTCTTCTTTCGCAATTTTCTTTAAAATCTTTTCGGCTTCTTCAGCCTGGTCACAAGGGAAAACTTCCAGGCCTACGGCTTTAAAGCCCAGGATGCTCTCCCGATCGCCTATAACACCTATTTTATACATAAGTTTCCCTCAGTCTTTCTTTGATAACCTCAGGAGCTGTTCCCGCAAGCTTGCCGGTGAGAATCACTCTGAGATTTTTGATTTCACTTTCCTTGCCGATTAAGAAACCCATAACAGGCTCAATTCCGAATGAAACGTAGTGTGCGTCTTTTACATACTTAATCTTCATATCGTCACAAAGTTTCTCAAGCAGGGTGTACTTCTTGGTATCACGCACCGCTGCGGCACCACTGGCAAAAACTTCTCTGAAACCATAAGGTGCAAGTTTGTCTGCCAGCTGCTGGTAGCTTTCTTCGTAGGAGCCGGTAAAGGTTCTTTCGTCGATTGCTCCGCCTTCCAGGAAAACTTTCTGGAAAAAGGCCCAAGGCTTGCCTATTTCTCTTAATCTTATGAAAGTGTTTACGTTTAATATATCAATAAGCAGCTTCACATATCCGATGATAAATTCATTGCCTGCCGCCTCAGCTGCACTCAGCATATCCCTGTAACATGCCCTGTCGAGGATAATATCGATTTCCTGCGGGTCTCTTCCCTTGGAAAACATATCTATAGCCTCTTCAATGGCGTGTTTCATTTCAAGAGACAGGAACGCCATGTTTCTTTCCTTTACCATCTGTGCCAGTTTTTCAGGCTCAATTGAACCTGTTGTTACCATGTATGGTGCAGGATCAATTCCCAGAAACTCTGCCTTCAGCAGAACTTTGGCATTGTGGTAATCGTTTGGATATAAGAAAAGTTCCAGTTCGGTTCTGTCAGGCACAACTGAGAATACCAGGTCATATACCCGGCTCAGCTCTGCCCTCAGAACTTTTTCAAATTCTCTTGGGTTTGCCAGTTCCTTGCCGTCACCGTAGCCGAATTCGCCCAGAATATTCATGGCGCCGTTAAACTGCTTGGCCTCCAGTACTCTGGTCAGATCTGCTGCTGACAGCAAAGTTTTTTCATTACTTCTTATAACTGCACAAGGAAATGCGTATGCGTCTTCTTTACGTCTGGTCATAAGACCCTCCTTTCCTTATGCCGGAAAAAGCATTTTTACGATTTCGCCTGTAAGGGCTGATTTATTTTCGTCCACCAGAGCTTCCACTGTATTGTTTATGAAAGTCTGACCGGCTTTAAGCATATAGCCTCCGCGCAGGTTTCTTGTTTCATCGGCCACAGTAAACTGTCCGCCGTCAATTGCCGCGTTAAGGGCATCTGCCACTTTCTGTCCGATTGCTGCTTTTTCCTTTTCGTTGAAAATCAGCTGTCCTGCTTTAATGCCGCTGCCGGTGCCAAGTTTCACAAGCAGATTGATATAATCAACTTCTTCCATGGCAGTAATTGCTTCCACAGCCTTATCAAAAGTTTCCGCGATGATTTCCTGCTTTTTAGCCAGGATAACCTTACGGCTGTCAATGTCGGCTACGGATTTGCGGCGGCTGATAACCTTCGCTTTTTCTTCAAGGCCGCGGGCCTCGCTGTCAGCAATGAGCTGCTTTGCTTTGGCTTCAGCTTCAGCCAGGACTGCATCGCTTTTATCTTTCGCTTCAGCCAGGACCTGAGCTTTCAGGTCTTCCGCTTCTGCAAGAATTTTCGATGTAATCTTTTCGATACTCACGTCTATTTCCTCCTTCTTGTGGAGTTTAAAATCCACTTACTGTTTCCGATTAGAGCTGGATTCTCAGCCAGATAAGCACTGATACCAGTAAAGCGAAGATTGCGTAAGTTTCTACCATTGCTGTATAAATAATACCCTTAACCATCTGGTCAGGTCTCTTTGCTACCAGCTGAAGAGCTGCAGCTGCTGCCTTACCCTGAGCAATACCGGACCAGATACCAACAAGACCGATAGGGATACCTGCAGCCAGGAAGTAAGCTCCCTGAGGAATTGTAAGTTCAATCATGTTTCCGCCGATGAGGCCGATCTTTACCATGATAAGGAACGCAATAATCAGGCCGTAGATACCCTGTGTACCAGGAAGTGCCTGTAAAATAATTGTCTTACCGAATTTTTTAGGGTCTTCTGCAATTACGCCTGCAGCAGCCTGACCTGCAATACCAACACCCATAGCACTTCCGATACCTGCCAGTGCTGCGATTGCTGCTCCGAGGAGCGCCAATGTATTACCATCAATTAAACTCATCATAGTTATTTCCTCCGATTATTTATCTTCTTCAATTTTAATATACTTGGTCTTCTTGCGGAAAGGATTAAACGGTTCGCCGCCGTCTTCGTAGAACTTTCCGAAGAATTCAACATACTGCAGTCGGCTTGCGTGGATAAATGCTCCCAGCACATTGATTGCAATGTTAAGCGTATGTCCTACAATAAATACCAGTACCAGAACAATCGCACCAACTACAGTGTCGCCGAAAAGGGACCCCATAGTATTTACTACCTGTGCAATTACCCCTGTGGCCAGTCCCAGTGCAAGCAGTCTTGCATAGGAAAGGATGTCGGACATGTAGCTTGTTATATTATAGACATTACCCAGACCTCCGGTTATTTTGCCGATGCCCTTGTTATGCCTGCCTCCTGTAAGGAGCAGGCCTGCAATACCGATGATGGACATCCACTTGCCTATTCCTGTAAGTCCAGGTGATACCATTCCGCCGCCCAGCCATGCGATAAGGCCGATGATTGTCAGGTACCAGAAACCTTCATCACAGATTGCATCAAGCCATTTACCTTCTTTAATCTGCATATATGCCTTGATACCCATACCTGTAAACAGGTGCACAATACCCAGTGCCAGTGAAATTATCAAAAGCTTCATCGGGTCATCCAGCGGGTTGAACCAGATTGGCTGAATTGTAATTTCTTTTCCGAGGAACAGCCCTGAAAACACAGTCACGATATCGCCGAACCAGCCTCCGAACAGTGCGCCCCATATTGTGGTTGAAATTCCGCAGTAGAAGAACAACTTGATCATCTTGTACATGGTCCCTTCAAGATCGAACTTCTTAAGAATTACGAAACAGGCAACTGCCATAAGAATTCCATATCCAGCATCGGAAAGCATGATACCGAAGAATACAGCATAGAAAATTGAAAATATGCTGGTCGGGTCAAAACCGGTATATGCCGGCAGTGAGTACATTTCTGTAATTGCTTCAAAAGGTACTACCATGCTGCTGTTTTCCATGAGTACAGGAACGTCTTCATCTTCCTGCGGGTCTCTGAACTGATAGTAGCAGCCGTTTTCATCGAGAATAACTTTTACGTCTTCCACACATCTTGCAGGAACCCAGCCTTCGATGAAAAATGTCTTTCTGGTCTTAAGTAATTTACTTCTGATTTTTTCTTTGTCCAGTCTGATTGTCAGCATGTCGGCATATTCCTCAATGCTTTCTTTCAGATTGCTGTTTGCACCAATCTCCGCAGCAATGTCAGCAATGGTGCTGTTTAATTCTTCTTTTTCCCCTTCGATTCTTTTCAGGTTGGCCGAAACCGTACCTTCAAAACCTTTGAACGATACCTGAGAAAAACCATTCTGCTTTAATGTGGCCAGGACCTCTTCCTGACAATCCTTCGGCATCATTGCCGCTGTATAATGCATATCTTTGTCGCTGCTCACAACTCTGAATGCTACAGTACCGATTTCTTCTTCAAGCTGGTTTGCAAGCGCTGTCATATCAGCTGCTGCAGGAAGTACACCCATATATACTGCCGTCTGGCGTGTGCTTTCCAGCTCAAGAGGCAGGTCGTATTCTGCCCAAGGATTAAGTGAAACTGTGTCAGTTTCCAGCTTGTTGAGCTTTTCCGTTGCCTGACTTATCTGGTCGTTGAGACCAAGGATAAAATCAGTCCTGCCGGCAAACTCTTCTTCCCCGGATATAATCTCTTCCATCCGGTCTTCCTTGATTTTACGGCGAGTCTTGAAAAGCGGATTCTTCAGGTTTCCGTACTTTTCAATAACCTCCAGAGCCTGTTCAGCTCTGTTGATTCTGCCTTCCAGCAGACTTACTGTTTCCTGATCTTCATCGGGAACTACAGTGGCTGCCCAGTTCTCATCGGAAAGCTTGGCGGACTGGTCTGTAAGTTCCACAGCGCCGAAGTCCATCAGCTGGTTTATCAGTTTCTCTTTTTCGGATTCAAGGCCAATTACAGCAATACGTTGCATGTTAATTATTGACACTTGACATCACGATCCTTTCTGATATAAATTTTACAATCTGGTCCTGCTTATTGCCGGCTTCTGCTGCCATCTGTTCACATGCCTTTCCGGCCTGCGCAATGGCTTCATCATATTCTGACTGAGCCTTTTCCTGCCCGTCAGCTACCAATGCTGCGAAACAGTCCTTGGCCTTGGCCTCTGCTTCGCTGATGATTCTGCCGGCTTCAGTGTTTGCTTGTTCTATCAGCTTGCGGGCCTGAACTCTGGCGTCTTTTTTCAAAGCGTCTGCCTGGTCTTCAGCCTGTCTGATAATGTTTAATTCTTCCGTAAACACCTTTGCTGCCTCCTTATTACTTATTTCTCAAATCCCTCTATAATCGATTTCGCTATAATCGGACTTTTCCCTATTCTAATCATACCACAAAAGTAACCATTTAAACCACTAAATTATTATAATAATAGTAAAAAAATTTTGTAAACTAAAACAAAACCCGCTACAGTTTTGCAGCGAGTTCTTCAATTCGTCTCAAACGGTTATTTATTCCTGATTTTTTAAGTGGCGGGTCGCAAAGCTCTCCAAGAGCAGCTATGGACATGTCGGGATGTTCAAGTCTGAGCAGAGCAACTTCTCTCAGCTTATCATTAAGGCTGTCCAGGCCTTTGATTTCATCGATTTTTTTAATAGCTTCCACCTGTTTCATTGAAGCTTCTATACTACGGTCCATGTTGGCACTGTCGCAGTTACTCATGCGCTTGGCCGAATTGACCATTTCCTTTTTAATACGGGTTTCTTCCAGGCTGAAAACCTGATTGCTGGCACCCATGATTGCCAGGGTGTCGCTGATATAATCCGCCTTCTTCATGTATACCACATGCTTCTTGCCTCTCTGTACAACTTTGCAGGAAAGGTCCACGAAGGAATTAATCATCTTTTTCAGGTCGTTTGCCATGGTCGGTGAGTCGAGTACGAATTCCAGGTCATAACTTTTTTCAGGGTCGCTCATGGTGCCCGATGCCAGGAAAACACCACGCAGATAGGCTTTTTTGCAGCACTTGGTTCTGATAATACCCGCATAAATGCCGTCAGAAATATAGTTATTTCCTTCCTTGATCAGAAGGATGCCGCACTCACGGAGAATCTGCTCGGAAAGGTTTTCGTGGTCTATATTTATGCTGTATGAAAACTTGCTGCTGCGGCTCTTGCCTACACCGTGGCCCTCACCGATTTCAAGGGTAGTTTCAATACCGAAATAGTCCTGAATCAGCTTCTTGTAGTGCCGGGCAACTGCAGGATTCTCAGTAGTAATTTTAATTTTGAATTTACCGAAGCCTGCCAGGCCGATACTTCCGGCCACGCGGATAAAGCCGGCGATTTCAGCCAGCATACAGCACTTTTTTTCAGGTTCGATGTGAGCCAGTTCGTTTTTTGTATCTGAAGCAAATGACATGTTGTGATGTTCTCCGTTTCTGCTGTTTTCTCTGTATTTTTCAGTATACCTTATGTACTGCAAAATGTGCAAGATTTTTATGCAAAACATGTTGACTTTACTTGTTTACTTTGATAAAGTAGTGAAGTAATATTTTCACAGGAGATATGAACTATGCAGATTGACCCAAAAGTTTTAAAAGCAGATGAACAGGCAGCATACGCTCTGCGCTCTTTGTACCGCCGTTTCGGATACTGCCAGTACAACATGAGTAAATTTGAAGAATACTCACTTTATGCCAGAAACAAAGACTTCCTCGTTTCTGACGCAATCATTTCTTTTACAGACACTCACGGCCGCCTCATGGCACTTAAGCCTGACGTGACCCTTTCTATTATAAATAATTCAAAAGACGCTCCGGGACATGTCCATAAAATGTATTACGACGAAAACGTTTACAGACTTCCCAAAGGCGCCCATTCTTTCAAGGAAATCAAGCAGACCGGACTGGAATGTATCGGCGATATCACCGCCCTTGAAGTCGGCGAAGTGATTATGCTGGCCCACCGCAGTCTGGAAAGTATTTCCCCGGACTACATATTCGAAATATCACATGTAGGCCTTCTGGATGCCCTTCTGGCAGAATCCGTTCTTTCACATTCAGCACAGAAAAAAGTCCTCAGCTGTATCATCAGCAAAAACTCTGACGAACTGGAATTTATCTGCAGTGAAGAAAGGATTTCTGGTCAGGCACGCGATAAACTCGGTGTGTTCTTCAGAAACTACGCTTCATTTGATGATGCAGTTTCTGCTTTCAGCAAAGTCTGCACTTCGGAGGAAGCAGTCCATATGCTGGGCGAATTCCGTCAGGCACTTGATTTTATCACTGCCATGGGCTTCGCCGGTAAAACCAGAATCAACTTTTCACTGACCAACAATATGAACTACTACAGCGGAATCGCTTTCCGCGGTTACATACAGGGCATACCTTCCGGTATCCTGTCAGGAGGTCAGTACGACAACCTTATGAAACGTATGGGCAGAAAGTCCAGAGCCATTGGATTCGCAGTGTATCTGGATGCCCTCAAAAGATTGGATAATGACGATAAAGAATACGATGTTGACGTAATACTTCTGGCAGGAGATGATGTGGCCGCAGCTGTGAAAGCGGCTGAAACACTTTCCTTCGACAACACCTCTGTACGTATATGCAGTGAAATCCCTCAGGGTGTCCGCTGCCGCCAGATTCTCAGCATCGCAGGCAAAGGAGCAGAAAAATAAAATGGAAATGATAGATATCGCCCTTCCCAAGGGCAGACTTGGCGAAAAGGTTTACGACATGTTCGAGGCAGCCGGATTTGAATGTCCGTCCATCCGCGAAGAAAACCGTAAACTTATATTTGAAAACGAAAATCTTGGGCTGAGATTTTTCTGGGTAAAACCTTCAGACGTGGCCATTTACGTAGAAAGAGGCGCCGCAGACATCGGTGTTGCCGGCAAGGATATTCTGCTGGAATACGTCCCTGATGTTTACGAACTTCTGGACCTGAATATCGGCAAATGCCGCATGGCTGTAGCCGCAAAAAAAGATTTCCGTGACAACAGCGATGCCCCTCTCCGCGTTGCAACTAAATTCTCAAGAATCGCAGAAGAATTTTATGCTAAAAAATGCAGGGAAATAGACATTATCCACCTTAACGGGTCCATTGAAATCGCCCCTATTCTGGGACTTTCCGACGTAATCGTGGATATCGTTGAGACAGGCAAGACACTTTATGAAAACAATCTTGAACCGGTGGAAACCATCGTGCCTATAAGTGCACGGCTGATTTCCAACAAGGCAAGTTACCAGTTCAAAAACGAGACTATTGAAAAAATCAAGGCCGGTCTGGCCGGACAAGTGAGGAATATGAAAAATGATTAAGATTTATAAATACGGAGAAGTTCCAAGCTCTGAAATATTCGCCCGCACAGATGTGCAGGAAAATGTTTCCGGCATAGTGTCGGAAATTATAGGGACTGTAAAAGCCGGCGGTGATGCCGCTCTTCTGGAGTATGCCAGAAAATTTGACGGTGCCGTACTTACTTCTCTGGAAGTAAGCCAGGAGGAAATCGACGAAGCTTTTGCGGCAGTGGATTCTGAGTTTGTACGCATCCTGCAGGATGCAGCTGCAAACATCCGTACTTTCCACGAAAAGCAGGTAAGAAACAGTTTCATCATCAGTGATAAAGACGGTGTAATTATGGGTCAGAAAGTAATGCCTATAGAAAAAGTGGGACTCTATGTTCCTGGCGGCACTGCGGCCTACCCTTCCACAGTTCTCATGGACACAATTCCTGCCAAAATCGCAGGCTGCAGCGAAATCTGCATAACCACTCCTCCGGGAGCAGACGGCAAAGTAAATCCTGTAATTCTGGCCGCTGCCAAAATTGCCGGTGCCAGCCGGATTTTCAAAGTTGGTGGTGCCCAGGCGGTTGCCGCTCTTGCTTACGGTACACAAACAATCCCTAAAGTAGATAAAATTGTAGGCCCGGGCAACGCTTTCGTGGCAGAAGCCAAGAAGCAGGTTTTCGGTATGGTTGCCATCGATATGATTGCAGGTCCTTCCGAAATCCTTGTGGTTGCAGACGGCAAGAGCAATCCTAAATATGTGGCAGCTGATATGCTTTCTCAGGCGGAACACGACAAAAATGCCAGCGCAGTTCTGGTAACTGACTCCATGGACTTTGCCGAGGCTGTAAGCGCTGAACTTGAACGTCAGCTTGCCCTCCTTCCGAGAGAAGAAATTGCCCGCGTTTCAATCGACGCTAACGGCAAAATCATCGTAGCCGATGACCTTATGAAGGCTATCGATATTGCCAACGAAATCGCACCGGAACATCTGGAGCTCTGTGTTGACCAGCCTTTTGACTATCTGGACAAGGTTAAACACGCAGGTTCAATCTTCATGGGAAGATATTGTCCTGAAGCTCTGGGAGACTACTTTGCAGGACCGAATCACACCCTGCCTACCAGCGGCACAGCCCGTTTTTCCAGCCCGCTGTCTGTAGATGACTTCGTGAAGAAATCTCAGTACACATACTACACCAGAGAAGCGCTCGCCAAAGTTGCTTACGACGTGGCATATTTTGCAGGCAAGGAAGGACTTGATGCACACGCAAAGAGCGCTACAATCCGTTTTGAGGAAGAATAATCATGAGCAGATTTTTAAATTCAAAATACACAGAGCTTGAGGTCTATACACCGGGCGAGCAGCCGAGGGACATGCAGTACATCAAGCTCAATACCAACGAATCACCTTATCCCCCTTCACCGGCAGTTCTGGCCGCTGTAAATGCAGACCAGGCAGAACTCCTCAGACTTTACTCAGACCCTGAGTGCAAAAATCTCAAGGCTGCCATGGCTGACCTTTACGGTCTGAAGCCGGAAAACGTGTACCTTTCCAACGGTTCCGACGACATCCTCAGTTTTGCCTTCATGGCCTTTACTGAGGGCGGCAAAGCAGCCTTTCCGGAAATCAGCTATGGTTTCTACAAGGTATTTGCTCAGCTTTACGGTGTTGATGCTGTGAAAATTCCCCTTAAAGAGGATTTTTCCATTAACCCTGAGGACTACTGCGGGCTGGGATGCTTCATAGTAATCGCAAATCCTAACGCGCCTACCGGCCGCACCATTTCCCTTGAGGATATCGAAAAGATTCTCCAGACCAATCCTGATAATGTGGTGGTCATTGACGAGGCCTATGTGGACTTTGGCGGACAGTCCTGCTACCCGCTTATAAATAAGTACAGAAACCTGCTGGTTGTGCAGACTTTTTCCAAGTCCCGCTCCATGGCAGGTGCCCGTCTTGGATTTGCCTTTGCAGATGAAGAGCTGATTTCGGATCTTAAGAGAATCAAGTTTTCAACCAATCCGTACAATGTGAACCGCCTCACTCTGGCAGCAGGCGAAGCAGCCATCAGCGAAAATGATTACTACATGAACAACTGCCGCCGCATTATGGCAACCCGTGAGTGGACCACTGCAGAGCTTGAAAAGCTTGGATTCACAGTGATTCCGTCCAAAGCAAATTTTATCTTCGCCAAGTCAGACAAAATCGGCGGCCAGGAGCTCTACGAAACTCTGAAAAAGCGTGGCATTCTTATCCGCCACTTCTCCGACCCGAAAATTGCTGATTACAACCGTATCACCATCGGTACTGACGAAGAAATGGCAGTACTGGTCAATACTATTAAAAATATACTGGAGGCCTGATTATGGCAAATATATACGATAAAAAAGTAAGAGGATATCAGATTATCCGCAAAACAGCCGAAACCGATATCAATCTGGAAATAACCCTTGACGGCAGTGGCAAAAGTACCATCGACACAGGCTGCGGTTTCCTTGACCACATGCTCACATTATTCGCCCGTCACGGCAGATTTGACCTGGATGTAACCTGCAAAGGCGACACCTACGTGGACTACCACCACACTGCTGAGGACATCGGCATCGTCCTTGGACAGGCTTTTGCCCAGGCCATCGGCGACAAAAAAGGCATCACACGCTACGGCAGCTTCATCCTTCCTATGGACGAAGCCCTTATCATGAGCGCTGTGGATATCAGCGGCCGCAGTTACCTTGGTTACAGCATTGAAATTCCAACAGAAAAAGTCGGCGATTTCGATACTGAACTTGTGGAAGAATTCTGGCTTGGCTTTGTGAGAAACGCACAGGTTACTCTCCACATCCGCCAGCTGGCAGGCACAAACTCTCACCACATTATCGAAGGTGCTTTCAAATCAGCGGCCCGCTCGCTGAAAGCCGCTGTGACCATCGACCCTGACTTTGCTGACGAAATCCCTTCAACCAAAGGAGTGTTATAATGATTGCGATTATTGATTACGGCGTGGGCAACCTCTTTTCCCTTTCCTCCTCCATCAGAGCAGTAGGCGGCGAAGCGGTTGTTACAGGAGACCCTGAAGTTATCAGAAAGGCTGACAAACTGATTCTCCCCGGAGTGGGAGCTTTCGGCGATGCTGCTGATAAGCTCTTCAGTTCCGGACTTGATAAAGTGGTATATGAAGAGGTTGAAAAAGGAAAGCCGCTCATGGGCATCTGCCTGGGCATGCAGCTTCTCTTCGATGAAAGCCACGAATACGGTGTTCATAAAGGTCTTGGCCTTATCCCCGGCAAAATCGTGGGTATGGAAGGCCGCATTCCTGAAGGCCTGAATATTCCTCACATCGGCTGGAACAGACTGAATTTTACAGAAAACAAGAGCCCGATTTTCAGATACCTGAGCGAAGGCGACTGTGTTTACTTCGTCCACTCTTTCTACGGTATCGACTGCGAAGAAAGTACCACCGCAACTGCAGAGTACGGCATTCCGGTAACTGCTTCTGTGCAGAAAGGCAACATCTACGGATGCCAGTTCCACCCTGAAAAGAGCGGCAAAGTTGGTCTTTCAATTTTAAAAGCCTTCTGTGAGTTAGGAGAATAAGTATGAATATATTTCCTGCAATAGACATTCTCGGTGGCTGTGCCGTGCGCCTCTTCAAAGGCGACTACGACCAGATGACCATTTACAGCACCCAGCCTGCTGAAATCGCAAAGGATTTTGAAGCTGCCGGTGCCAGGTTCATCCACCTTGTGGACCTGGAAGGTGCCAAGTCCGGCACAACTCCAAACATTGAAACAATCAAGCAGATCCGTGCAGAATCCAGCCTCTTCATCGAAGTAGGCGGCGGCATACGTTCCATGGAAGTAATCAGAACTTATCTCGATGCCGGTGTAAACCGGGTAATCCTCGGAACCGCTGCGGTGAACGACCCTGACTTCCTTAAGGAAGCTATGGAAACTTACGGAGAAAAAATCGCTGTCGGCGTGGACATCAAAGACGGCTATGTGGCCATCAAAGGCTGGACCGAAAAATCCGAACACGACGGCATGGAGTTCTGCCGCAAAATGCAGGAGCTGGGCGTGAAGACTATCATCTGCACCGACATTTCCAAGGACGGTGCCATGAAAGGTACAAACCGTGAGCTTTACCGCCAGCTTTCTGAAGAACTGCATATCGATATAATAGCCTCAGGCGGAGTATCGTCCATTGACGATGTAAAAGCCCTGGCCGAAATGAACCTTTACGGCGCAATCATCGGCAAAGCCTACTACACAGGCGCCATTGACCTCGCCAAAGCCCTGGAGGTATCCCAATGATAACCAAGAGAA